>JAIXVG010000429.1 GCA_027483145.1 Planctomyces sp. | reverse complement strand
GTTCCTGGTTTCCATATAGCTTGCTGGGGCATTGGAAGTACAACCCGTCAGATGGACTGCTGCTGAAATTCTCGGGCGATTTGGTGTACCTCATTCTGATCACAGGCAGCAATCTCGACCGCCCATTGATCGACAGTACGACGAACTTGACGACATCCGGAATACAACGTCATCGGATCATTTGGATGCGGGAGATGACTGTGGATGAGATTCGCCGGGTCGGTGAATCTGGGCCGACGATTGATCGAATCCAGATCGCTGAATTCCGGTCGAACGAAGAATTGACGAAATGGTTGGAGGCGAACGCACCAGCGTTCTTGTTGTAATCAGGCGATGCTAAAGACGACGGCGTGCATGACTCACGAAGGGCGAAATCATGTTGAACGATGCCTTGAGAATAGATCAACTTCAGCGGGATGGCGACAACAAAGGGCTGAGCGATATCTTGCGATCCACGCCGACTGCCACTCTGCCAGCGAAGATAATTGCTGGTGCTTTCGGCTATCTAGATGGGGCACGCGATCAGGCGAGCGCATTGGAGATTCGTTTTCGTGACGGCAACAGCACCTGGTTTGCTTACCATTGGCTCGGCACCTGGCGTTTCAATCCATCAGAGGGCCTGCTTCTGAAATTCTCTGGGGATTTGACATATCTCGTGTTGGTTCGAGGCAGCAATCTCGACCGCCCCTTGGATAGTGGTGGCATCAGTCTCACCCAAGGATTGCAGGAGCGTCGGGTGCTATGGGTGCGTGAACTGACGGAAATGGAGATCAGCCAAGTGGGAGAGACCGGGCCGACGATTGACGGCATCGAGGTCGCCGAACTTGAATCGCCGGAGGCCGTCAAGGAATGGATCGACAAGAACGCTCCTGCGTTTCGTGGGTCAAGCACGCGATAAGTATAGTAGACGAGACAAGGTGGCGATTTCTTTGGGTGATTGCCGATTAATTGGCCGCCTGGAGAGCGATTGTTGAACTTCTTGAAAATCCGCATCGAGCAATCCGACGATCCACGGTCGCTGGCATCAAGCCTGTCAGCGGAGTTGTCGGGCCTGTGGCGATTCCGGGTGGGTGATTACCGGCTGATTTGCCGCCTGGAGGATGAACGGCTGGTCGTGCTGGTTCTTTCCGTTGGGCATCGTCGTCGTGTCTATCAATAGCGATGGTCGCACGGCCTTGGGCCTTCGCACTCAATTGAATCGGCGTCTTTATCGCTGGGTGTATCCCCCGCGAACCGAGGCGCGACCACCTCTTTGAGGCTGCTCTCGCACCCTCCGAAAACTGCCCTTCTCCAACTTGCATCTAGCACGAGAGTTGCGCGTTTAACGGGCCATTTCACGTTCGCTTATGTCCCCCTTCATCTTGGCGGCTGGAGCCACTGACGAGAGGATCGGTTTAGGCAAAACGCCCGACGATTCCTCACGGAGGTTCCCATGTCCAAGTTCATCCGCCCACGCAAAGCGAATGCGACCCGCTTCCGATCACCGCATGTTCCAGAACGGTGTTCGACGCCGCGTTTCAACGCGGCTTTGTCCGGTTACAGCAGCGGCATCAAGTTTTGCACGTATCGCACAGTGGCGATCATGAAGAACTTCGGCGTGGTGTTTTTTTTGTTCCGGCAGGGTCAGCGGGCCGGAAACACGGCGGAACTGAGTGGTTTCCCGTTGTCATTCATCAATCCAAGCGAGCGATCTTACCAATCGACCGCGAATTGCCCGGAAAAAGGGAATTGGCACACGGTTTGAGATGAAATGCCGCCCCCATACCTCATCGCTTCGGAAAGGTTCTGAAGCACAACCACAAGAACAACCAGCCATCACAGCATTATAGGCGTGGGAGCAATCATGGGCGAGTTAATTCATGTGTCGAACGTCGGCGAATTCGATGAAGCGACCCAACCGATTTACGGTGCTCTGGCGAAACACCAGCGTGATGAAGCGTGGGCTGGGCAAGAGATGGTTGCCGGACTCCAAACCTGGGCGGCTCGTTTCATCGTTGAGTTTAAACTCGACATCGGCGACATCGCCTTGTCCATCGATCAACTGCCGAGCGGGCGATATGGGCACTTTCGACGCGGCCATAACGGGTTCGGACTTCGTGGCGAGATCGCCATCAATTCAAGGTATCTGTCTGGCCAACGGCAAGTGTGGGAAGTGCTTGGAACGCTCTTGCACGAATTGCTCCATGCCTGGCAGGAAGTCTACGGAACGCCGGGCAAGCGAAACCATCACAACGCTGAGTTCCAGGCCAAGGCTCGGGAATTGGGCCTCAACATCGACCGTCGCGGCATCACGGGCTACGCCGCTAACAGTCCGTTCAAAGAACTGTTGCGCAAGTGCGGCGTGGGCGTTCCTGACCACGAGTTCGTGGCTCCGGTGGCGCGGCCTCGGGGTGACTCGAAGATGAAGAAGTGGTCGTGCGGATGCACGACGGCGCGAGTCGCAATCGCCGACTTCAGGGCGCGATGCCTTAAGTGCGGAAGCGAGTTTAAACGCGACGGCTCACCGGCCTCTGAGGTGTGTGAAGGAATGCCGCAAGAGAACTCGCACGCGGCTTCAAGTTTGGAACGTACCGTCAAGGGGACATCATGAAGAAGTTCACAACGACCAGGAGGAGTAGCGATTACCGCAGCAGGGCATCCCGCAATCGGGATTCTTGCCCAGTGAATTTCCTCGATTCCTCGCAGTGTCTTGAGCCAGTCAACATTGGCACGCGGCCTGCTTGCGTCGCGCCGAATCCCAAGCCTCAACACACGGGAATGGTTCCCGTGCTCAACCATGGGACTGATGTAATTCATCGGTCCACCGAAGGCGGAACCGGTTGTTCCGCACAACAACAGAAAGAACACAACATGCTGCCAGTCATCGGATTGCTCGGGACCGCGTTCGCGGCTCTCGGTACATACCTCCTGGTGTGGTACCACGACCTCACGAAGGAAGAACGTGAAGAGGCGGATCGGCTCGCGTGTGAGTACGCGATGCAGGTCTACAACCTGAAGCTGAATCAACTCAGCCATTCGCAGAAGTCCATCATCAACGATTTGGTGAAGCGGCACTTCTAAAGGCAAAACTCTGCAGGGGTCGGGGCGCTCGTGAAGCGTCCCGGCCTTCTGCGGCCCGACATCGAATCCGGTTCATGAAGTTCGATCAATAGTCAATTGAAGCTGATAGGAGAAACCACGATGGCCTCTTTGCAAACTCGACCGCGTGACTGGTTCAAGCCCGACCCGAAGCAACCTCGCACGTCTTATGACGAGGATGAAGTCAATCGCCTCGGCGAAGACATGCTGGCGCGTGGTGTCCTGGTGCCGCTGCTGGCCCGCCCGGAAGGCAACCACGGCATCATCATCGACGGTTGGCGTCGCTGGCTGGCTGCGGGAAAAAAAGGCATCGCAGAACTCCCGGTGATTATCACCGACAAGACGCAGACGGACATGGAAGTCCGTGGCATCCAGATCGCCACGGCGATTCATCGGGCGGATTTGACCGGCTTCGAGAAATGGATGGCGTGCAAGGAATTATTGAGCCTGAACCCGGATTGGCAATTGGCTGACCTGGCCAAGTTCCTGCATCTGGGTGCGAGCGCGATCACGAAGCTTATGTCACCCTCGAAGTGCTCGAAGGCGTGGCATGAGGCGCTTGAGGCCGGACGGGTCGGCATCGGTGATTGTTACGCGGCTGCCGGGTTACCTGAAGCAGAACAGGCCGCGCTGCTGACCATGAAATTGTCGGGAGCAAGCCGTGACGATCTCGCCCAGGCCGGGCGCAAGCATCGCAACGGAGCTAAACCGCCAATCAAGTTGATCCGAGTGAAGTGCGTTTTGCCCGCGTCAGGCGTGAGCATCATCGCGAGTGGCGCGGAATTGTCGCTGGACGATTTCATCGAATCGCTCGGCGAGGCTCATAAAGAGGCGAAAAAAGCAAGAGACAACGGTGGCGACATCAAGTCGTTTCAATCGCTGATGACGGCTAAGAGCAAGAAAAGGCAGTACGAGCCAACGTCTCGATAAGAACGCTTTCCGCTACCGAGGCCGTGACGGTCAAAATTCCAAAGTGTCTGCGTCATGGTTGTCGCAGACAAATCCCCTCAATCCCCATTTTCAAAGAAAGGACCAAGCGATGGACAGGCTCATTCTTGTTTTTGTCGAGCTCATCGTTTTGTTGCTGTTGGGCAACAACAAGAAATGATCTCTCGCAAAAACCCACGATCCCAGGCTCGTCTCCGCTGGTGTGAGCCAGTGGAGACGGGCCGATCGTGACTCGTTGCCCGGTCGGGCTCGATAGCCCGATGTCATGTTTGAAGTCGTTTACAAAACAATAGTCAGGAACATGCCATGCAAAGCCTATTTTCGATCATTCAAACCATGTTGTTATGCGGGACGCTTCTGGCGGTCACGTTCGTGGTACTCCTCTCATTGCCAAAAAGCAGATTGCGGGAG
>JAIXVG010000078.1 GCA_027483145.1 Planctomyces sp. | reverse complement strand
GAGAATCTGGAAACGAAAGCCCGAGAGTATCGGTTTTTGCCAGGCCCCTTGTTTGCCAACATGATTCTGGCCGATGAAATCAATCGAACTCCTCCTAAGACCCAGGCGGCCATGCTCGAAGCAATGCAGGAACGGCAGGTCACGGTGGGGGGAAACGTCCACCGGTTACCTTCGCCATTTTTTGTGCTGGCAACCCAGAACCCCTTGGAACAGGAAGGGACTTACCCCTTGCCTGAAGCACAGCTCGACCGGTTTTTATTGCATATTCGGGTCGATTACCCATCTGCTGCTGACGAGTGGGAAGTCGCGCGGCGAGTCACCAGTGGTCAACAAGGGGTGGTTTCGCCAGTCCTCACCGGGCAGAACTTGCTCGACTACCAGAAGCTGGTGATGAAGGTTCCAGTCAGTGATCAGGTGCTCGGTTATGCGTGGGCACTGGTCCGCGCAAGTCGCCCGGGGACGGATGAAGCTCCCGAGTTTGTCAATCGCTGGGTCAGTTGGGGGGCCGGGCCGCGAGGGGTGATTACATTGGTAACGTGCGCGAAAGCCCGGGCAGTCCTTTATGGTCGGTATCATGCAACGGTGGGTGACGTGCAAGCGATTGCGCGCGGGGCGCTACGGCATCGATTGGCACCTAACTACACGGCTCAGGCAGCCCAGGTGGGTAGCGATAAGCTGGTCGAAATGCTGCTGGACGAGGTTCCATCAGATCGGGTTTACGAGCCACCTGTCGCAGCATCGCGTCGATAAACGCTCTGTAAAAGTGGTTTCAAAACCCTCTGGCGGAAAACACGGTGCACGGGTCTTTGTCAACCATCTTCGCCACCAACCGGGTTTTGAAACGGCCTCGACATTCGCTTCACCATCCATAATCCATCATCCTTCATCCATACTCGCTAGGCCTTCCCGTGTCTCGCAGCATTCTCAGCCGCTATCTGAACCCCGACCTGTTGGCCGAGTTGGCGCATGTGCCGATCGAGCCTCAGGGGTTGGTGATTGGGAACTTGGCGGGTGCGCATAAGTCGCCTCTCAATGGATTTGCTGTCGAGTTCGCCAGCCATCGCGAATATGTCCTGGGTGACGACCCGCGGCACGTCGACTGGCGACAGTACTACAAGCGAGATCGGCTGTTTACCAAGCAGTACGAATTGGAAACAAATCTGGTTTGTCACCTCGTACTAGATATCAGCCGTTCGATGCGCTATGGAGAAGGGGATTCGCAGAAGCTGCAGTATGCGGCCCAAATGGCGGTGACGCTCGCCTATGCAATTATTCGCCAGAATGACAAGGTCTCGCTGTCGACCGTCGATGACCGGGTACGAGGAACAATCCCTCCCGGGACGACGATGGCCCAACTGGTTCGAATGACCCAGCATCTGGATGGAGTCGACCCGGCACCCGATACGAATCTGGGTGGCTGCCTGACCGAGCTGGCGGGGCGGTATGGACGTCGCGAAATTGTAATGATCTTCACCGATGCATTCGGCGATCTGGAACAACTTGAAGCTGCGATTCAGCGGCTGCGCTATGCCCGTCACGAAGTCGTACTGTTCCATGTGTTGCATCGGGACGAAGTCGACTTCGAATTCGATGGGATGATCAAGTTCAATGGCCTGGAAATGCCCGAAGAGCATCTGGCCCAGGCGAACGACATTCGCGCGGGGTATCTGGCAGCCCTGAAGACCTTTATGACCGACTTAGAAGCGGTCTGCCAGCGAAATCGGGTCGAGCGTGTGGAAGTGGTCACCGACGAGACAGCCGGGCGGCTATTGGCTGATTACCTGAGTGAGCGAACCCGCCGGACGATTGCGGGGAGGTAGGAGTGCGGTTTAAGCTTGGGTCCCTTAAAGAGATTCGCGCAGCTCATTTTTCGATCCATTGCAACGAGATTGACCCGTCCATGCCGCACCGTCAAGCTGCGAAAACATGCTACCATACACCGGAAGTCGCGTACCTGCTCGGCAGCTAAATCATGAGTGCAGACGCTTACAACACGATTACGACATTGATTGGTACCGCAACGCTGATGGCGATTGGTGTCGCATTGTACTCTTTTGTCTTCATGCTGGTTGGCTGGAAGACTCCGAACCGTAAGCGCCATATCATTCGGTTGGCAATGGCACTCGTTTCTGTTCCTTGTCTCGCCGGCATTCAGTATGCCGTTCTCTTTCTCGTGTTTCTACCTGCTCTTGGGCGGCAACAAATGGCGGAGGTCGAAGCTTTACGCGCCGCCAAACTCGAAAAAACGTCTGCCGTGCGAATCGGCGACCCGGTTCCGCATTTTTCGCTGACAACTGCCGATGGCGATGAGTTTGCGCTGCCCCACAACGGCAAGGTCTCACTTATCAATTTCTTTGCGACGTGGTGCGGACCGTGTCAGCTAGAACTACCGCATATCGAGCAAATCTGGATGGCGAACAAAGATGATCAACACTTTCGCGCAATAGTCATCGGACGCGACGAAACCTCAGAATCTGTTCGAAAATACCGCGACAGCAAAGGATTCACATTTCCGATTGCAGCTGATCCTACCCGTCCTGTTTACTCGCTCTTTGCAAGCGAATCGATTCCGCGTACGCTGGTCGTTTCCTCAGATGGACGGATTGTTTACTCGAAGGCAGGATTCAGTGAGGCGGACATCGTACAATTGAACGCTATCCTGAAGAACCAACTTGCCAGCCTCAAATAGTGCGGCGCTTCACGAAGCCGACGAACAATGCGCAGGACACGAAGCAACAGAGTTTAGCGGTTTAACAATTGCAAATCGTTCGCTGCGGCCCGATAAACGCGACGGATCGAGGAGAAACGAATTCAACATGAACGATGCGACATCCCCATTACCGCCGTCTGCCGAGCCCACACAACCATCCAATCGGGGCGCGTTCAATTTTTGGCGATGGTTCTGGCTTTCATTCCTGGTTATCTCTCTCGCCTACGCTTGGTACTGCTTTTACGTCCCTTCCAACAGCATCGCTTGGGCTGACAGTTACGCCTCGGCTCAAGAACAAGCTGCTCGGTCTGACAAACCCATGATCCTGTTCTTCACGGGTGAGTGGTGCGTGCCCTGCCGAATAATGAAACGCGAAGTATGGGCAGATGAGCAAGTGGCAGCTTCGGTCAATGCTGGGTTCGTGCCAGTGACGATTGACATGAATGACCCGAGTGCTGTCAAGGCTTGGAGTCATTACCGTGTCGGCAGTACACCATACACAATCATCACTGATTCGCGAGGGGAGATTCTCCAACAGAAAGAAGGAGGGATG
>JAIXVG010000376.1 GCA_027483145.1 Planctomyces sp. | reverse complement strand
TTGACCAGCCAGCCAAAGTCGCCGCTAAAAAGCCCCGCCAAACCTGAAGAAGAACGTTCCATCCGGGCTGAAGTTACCTCGCTTCGAACGAAACTCGACATCGCGCGCGAAGATGTAACCGGCTTCAACTGTTGGGGTAAATCCCTTCTTCCGTTTGGCTTCGTAGCCCACAAATGCCCGCAGGCTACTCACATTCACCACATCATCGATGGTTTCGGTAGCACCGGGGACTGCCGGAATAGCTGGAACCTTGCGCTCGATGGCCCAGGTTCCGCCCCCTAGCTCTCCACCCACGTACACCCAGCGTTCCACAGTGTCGGTCGCAGAAACCCGGTACCCGAAACGAGGCCGGGGAAAGACTACATCCAGTCGCATTGTCTCATTGGGGGTGTAAATCAATCCGAAGGCAGGCAAGGCCGCGATATCTTCACGATTAAGGTAGACCGCGCCGAACGCAATCTGCAGCGTTTCATCAATTCGATAGAAGGCCAAGGCACGACCCGTTACACGAATCGCCCCCGAGCCGGTGTTGTTGAAGTCGGAATAGATCCCTGGCGAAACCGCAAGTTGCATGCTCCAGGTTTCCGAAAACTTCTTCATCCACATCACATCAATTGCGGCCGTGTAGAGCGCACCGGGCAAGTCAGTAACATTGGGGCCATTCAAGATCCAGGCCTCAAAACTGGGTGTAATCATCCAGCCTGGATACCGAAGCGACCCCAGTGTCTCGCGGATTTCCAGTTCGGTAACACCCATCGTGTCGCCACTTCCCGCAATCCAGCCAACAAAGAACTTCGTGCCAAATGGAACAAGCAGCGGCTTCTTGCCTGCTGGTTTTTCGGATGGGACGACACTCTCAACCTGATTCTCAAATGGCTCAATCGACTCCGTTTCCGACCCATAATCAGGAGGTTCTGTCGGGAGATTTTGAAATGGCGACCCTGGATCGGTGTTGATGTTTTGCGGCTCGTTCGACAAGTAGCTCGCTTCACGGCTTGGTACGTCAGGACGGGATACCATGCTAAGCGTTGGTAGCGGTGTCGCCGATCGAGCGAGAACCAGCCCACGTTGCGGCGTTGGCAGAGGGGAGATGCTGGGCAGAACGAAAAGCTCGTCTCCAGCAGCATCCCGCACCACAATCTCTCGTCCGGCAAGTAAAAGGGGGGGAGTTAACTGACTATTGCTTGCGGGTTCCCAGCGTTGTCCCTGAGCCGCCGCCTCGCTGGCCAGCAGGGCCACGCCTAGGCAAATCAGCAGGCGTAACGTGTGGATGGCAAACCCTGGCATCAAGCTTTCCCGGTTCACGGGGAACATCTTTTTTGAGCACTCAGCCAACGGGCCTGAGCTAGTCTGTTGGACCAGCTCGAAGACCAGTGCACTCAATGGTCGAGATCGAGAGACCAACGTTAGGCCACGAAGTCTAGGTCAATCGGCGACTAACGAGAATGTCAGTTTCGCCAGCGGTGATCGGCAGTTTCGGCCGGTTGGTTCGGACATTCGGATTGCAAAGTCGCTGAGCGACCGTCCGCCAGATGGCATCTCGATTCCCGCTCAAGCAACTCCATCAAACGAACACGGGGATGGTCAGGAAGCAACCTTCCCAACCATCCCCAGCTTATTCGAAGGAATGACAGGCTACCCCGCATTCCGCTTTTCTAATCGTCTTGCCAGCGTCCTCTATCGACCCGCATGGACCACTTTGCCAGCCAGGCCATACGTCGCAGATCGGCATTCGCGGCGGCGTTCGAACATATTCGTGATGCCCATTACTGTCTCGGCGGCTCCCAGCATCACGAATCCATCCTCAGACAGCATGGTGGCCATTCGTTCCAGAATCAACTGCTTGTTGTCTGGCTCGAAGTAGATCAAGACGTTTCGGCACAAGATTACGTCAAATTTTCCCAGGTGACCAAAGTGATCCAGCAAATTCAGTTTGCGATAGCTGACGGCCTTACGAAACGATTCTTGAATCTGCCAGCCATCCGGGACCTGATTAAAGTACTTCATCAGCGACTGAATGGGCAGACCCCGCTGAACCTCGAACTGAGAGTAAATTCCCTCCTGGGCACGGGCGAGGGCCTGGCTGCTGATGTCGGTTGCAATGAACTCAATTTTCCAGCGGTCGAGTTCAGGGAAGCTGTCCTTCAGCATCATCAGGAACGAGTAAGGTTCCTGTCCGGTTGATGCAGCCGCACACCAGACACGTAACCGCTGAGTATGGCGGCGCGCTTCCAGGATTGGAGGAATCAGGGTCTTGATCATCTCTTCAAACGGGGTTTTGTCCCGAAAGAACAGGGTTTCGTTCGTTGTCATGGCTTCAGTCACAGCTGATGCCATGCGCTCGTTCCCCTTTTTGAGGTCGCGAACAAGATCATCGATTCCCGAAAGTCCCCAGCTTTGGGCAACAGGAATCAATCTGGCTTCCAGCAAGTAATCTTTGCCAGCCCCCAGTGACAATCCCGATCGTTGCAGCACTAAAGCAGACAGAAAGTCGTATTCGGCTTTTTCGATCATATCGAGACCTCCTGCATGCAAAGCCGCTGGATTGCGCCGGCAATCTGATCCAGTGGCAAACACTCATGTTGTAAATCTTCGCGAACGACGGCCCCGGGCATGCCCCAGACAACAGCCGAAGCTTCGTCCTGGGCAATCATGTATCCCCCGCGGGAGACGAGTTGACGTGTTCCTTCGATCCCGTCTTCACCCATCCCGGTCAGCATGACACCTAACAGGTTATTGCCATACCATTCCGAAGCAGTCATGAACAAGGGATTAACGCTCGGACGGCAGTAGTGCTGAGGGTCGCTTTGGTTCAGCGTGGTGATCATTCGATCGCCACGCTTAGTGATCTCCATATGGAAATCGCCCGGGGCAACATAGGTCCAGCCTCGTTCGATCAGCCCGCCGTTTGTTCCCTCGATACAGGGACGCCCAGTGTCGACTGCAATGTGCTTAGCCAGCATCGGTGTAAACATCGGAGGCATATGCTGCACAATCAAAATCGGCAGTGGAAAGTCGGATGGCAATCCGGTTAGAACGGTCTTGAGTGCCTTTGGTCCACCCGTGC
>JAIXVG010000310.1 GCA_027483145.1 Planctomyces sp. | reverse complement strand
GACGAATTTGGCTGGCACGCGACAGAGAACAAAGTCCATGTCCACGACTTGCATGCAACCATTTTGCACCAGATGGGCCTCGACCATGAACGGCTAACGTACCGTTACGCTGGTCGCGATTACCGTTTGACCGATGTACATGGAACGGTCGTGAAGGGTATCCTGGCGTAGGTTGTTTTCTGTGCGGGCCTACCCAGCCTGCCGAGCGACCATCTCTTCTTTGGTGTTGCGTCAATACTCCCCCAAAATGAGGGTGGGACCTGTTCGAAACACTGTCGGGGCTACAATTCCATTGCGGGTGTTCGAGCAGTTTTTTGGGGTATGACAACAATGGCCGGGGCAATTCGAAACTCGATCGTTGGTCGCAACTGGTTGGCGGGGTGCGTGCTGGCGTTATTGGCCGTGGTGGGTGCTCGCGTGGGGCTGCGAGGGGCGGAAGCAGAGGCCGAGGGGTTTATGATTACTCATTCGCCCGAGCATCTAGCGGGCCTCGCTTGTCTGAAGCAGGTGCTGGATGACAAATCGGCTACGGCAAAAGCAATGCTGACCGCGCTCGCTGAAGCGGCCCGGCTGGTTCCTGATAACGTGCTGATGCAAAGGCAGGCGATTGGGGCCAAAGAGCTAGCTGACGTCGCTGCGATTCGCAAATCAGCAGTAGAAGCGAAAACGATTCTCGAGTTTCAGCCAATGGCTGAGTCTCCATTGCCCGAGGGGTTTCCGGGGCCGACGCCCGTTGGAACGATTCAAATTCAAACATATCCGGTCTATCGCTCGGCTGTTGCCAACACGCCGAATGTTGATGGGGCGTTCTGGACGTTGTTTTCGCACATTCAGAAAGAATCAATTGCGATGACAGCCCCCGTAGAGATGCAGGTTGCCAGCGAAGGGGACGTGCCAGCTAAACCTGGGATGGCAGCCATGCGGGAAATGGCCTTCTTGTATCGCAGTACACAACAGGGAACGTTGGGAACCGATGGGAAGGTACTAGTGGCTGATCACCCCGCTCTGCAAGCAGCGAGCATCGGCTTGACAGCCGACGCCACCCAAGTGGTGGTCGAGACCGCTGTGGCCGATATCCGCGAGTGGTTGGCCAGGCAAATAACGCCAGATGGCCAGCCGATGTACACCGAAGCCGGCTCAGCCCGGGTGATGGGCTATAACAGCCCGTTTGTGCCCTATGCCAAGCGATACTTCGAAGTGCAAATTCCGGTCGAAGCTAAGTAGGCGTTTTCGATGGTAGAAGAGTAGGTGACGGAGGACCGTAAAGAGTTGGATCGCACTTCTTTGATCCAACAGATTGATCCATTACATCAACGTCTGCAGCGAGAGATCGCGTCGAGCGTTGGGCACTCTTTTACGCGCCGACCCAAAGCAGGATGTTTCTTCGGAGGAATTTCGAAGGAAAGCACGAAACGTTCCCCCGGCCTGCGTGTTTAATGGTTAGCACTGCGCGGTTTGGTCACAGAACGTCGGCAGGTTGTTTTCGTATGCGGTCAGCTTGATCTGAAACGTCCTGATTTTCGAATAGGTGCTATCCCGTTCGGGTGCAGGCGTTTAGGGCGAGGACACAGCAGCGAAGCCAGCCAATCGATGGGTATCATTTCTTTGAAAGCGAGTCTCTTCCGTTTCATATCAACTGTATCTGATCTGCGGTGATTCGGCTGGCAGTCTGAAACAAGTGCCAGGTTGCTTTGCTTGGTTTTTCGAGAGTATCGATGGTGGTGGCGGTTGATCGATACGTTGGCTGCCAGGATAGCGCCAGCTTGCCACGATTCGCTGTTGGGTGTGAGGACGTGGACGAAATGAACATGAGGCCCAGGGGATTTACAGTTGTCGAACTGCTGGTATCAATTTCCATTATCGCCGTGTTGATGGGGTTATTGGTCCCGGCTGTGATGAGTTCGCGCGAAGCGGCTCGTCGGACGCAATGTCGTTCCAACATGAAGCAAATCGGGATCGGGATCGAGATGTACCTCGATCAAACCGTTGGCTGGCAAAAGTACCCTTACGCTGCCATTGTCCCTTCGTTCAATCCGTCGAGCCTCCCGCTACCCGAGGTGTTGGGAATGTACGTCGAGAACAATGCCGCGGTCTTTAGTTGCCCGGACGATACGTTCTATTTCAATACAGAAAAGATCAGCTTCGAATACAACCGAGACCGAATTGCGGGCCTAAGGAAGCACGAGATTGCTTCGCGACAGAATCGGCCGTTGACTGAAGTTCCGATCTTGTGGGATTTGGCTCCCGTCCATGGTTATTGGTTTTCTCCCAGCCCTTGGGTGGCACCCATCAATGCCCCGCCCAAGACTCGCAATATGCTGTTTGCTGACGGCCATGTTGAATCATTCTAGTGGGATCTGCCAAACCATTGGTTGTTCAGTGAATCGCCTCCTCGATTGCCAGAGATCAGTTTGTGCTAGTGCTTGGACTAGCTTTCTTCACCCGGTCACTTCCGTTCGTTTAACCACAAGAAGAACGTCCCTTGTCAACTGATAAATCTCTGTCGACTGGTCTCCGTTCGTATCCAGACACGTCCCAAGATGGTCGCAAACGTCGCAGCATAGGGTGGCTCGCCATCTGGGGCATCCTGTTGCTGGTGAGCGCGGCCGCAGGTGGTGTTTACCTCGCAATCCAGGCGAGCATGGTGACGGCCATCGACCCCGAGGTGGCCCGTGTCGCTGAGATGGCTCCCCGGCCCTTCGACCCCAAGTTCGAAGAGATGACTCCCGAAGAGCGGCAGGCTGCATTTACCAAGATGCGAGAAGAAGTAGAGAAGTTTACCGATGACCAGCGGCGGCAGTTCTTTGAACTGGGTCGGAAGTCGATGATGAAGCAGATGGAAGATCGCGTGATGATGTACGCTTCTTTGCCAAAGGAAAGCAAGCAAAACTTTCTGGATGAAGAGATAGACCGCATGGAAGCGATGCGAGCCCAGTTTCAGGGAATGGCTGGCAGGCCGGGACAACCTCCCGGTGGTTTTCCACCCGGTGGACCTGGCCCCGGCGGACCCGGTGGTGGTGGCCCCGGTGCTAGTGGACCGGGCAGCCCCAATGGTGGACCCGGCGGTCCAGGTGGTGGGAGGCCACCGTGGATGGGTGGCGGCGATCGCAGGGATCAGTCTTCTGAAGGCCGTGCGAATCGGATGCGCGACCGTTTGAACAACACGACTCCCGAGTTCCGGGCAGCTATGTCGGAGTTTCGAACTGATATGGAACAGCGTCGTGAAGAACGAGGCCTGCCTGCGTTTCCTGGACCACCTGGAGGTGGTCGCGGCCCGTGGTAATGAGCAACGCACGCCACTTACTTTCGAGCCTATCGGGGAAACCTCTGATGCGGCGATGGTGCAAAGCCAAAACAGGGTTTCGAACAGGCGCAGGCGGGTTCTTCGACGAGATCTTAGCTCGACCTACTTCTGGTTCTGCAGAATCTTGATAATGCTCCAGACGGTGAATCCTGAAATCAGGGTCCAACAGGTCAGCATGCAGATTAGAGCGATTGGGGTCATGCCGCACCTCCTTCTACTGAGAGGCTAGCCAACTTTCGTTGGCGACGAACCGTTCCCCACCAGGCTCCGGCACACAGCACAATTAATAGCAGGACCATTGTCGCCCGGGCAAGCCACAGAAACTGAGCCTCCGGTGCTGCAGTCCCCTCTAATAGGACGACAGAGCTGAAGTTCTCCCAGAACCAACCAACCAGCAAGATGCCCAGATAGAGCGGCGCGACGAAACGGATGATGTAGTAGAAGAACCGGGGGATACGGACGTGATTCCCACGTGTCATCTCTTCCCACATCGCGGTACCGCCAAAGATCCACGCGAAGATCACCACCTCGATAAACGTAAACAGAGCCAATCCAAACGTCCCTGCCCAGAAATCGTACTGACCCAAATAGCTACCCGATTTGTCAAAGAAGACAATTGGTATGCCAAACAGAAAGACGACACTTCCGCATATGAGCGCTGCCGTTCGGCGGGAGGTTCCTAATTCATCCTGCAGAAACGCCACCAGCGGACTCGATAGCGCGACCGACGATGTGATCCCTGCAAAGAACAATAGCGCGAACCAAAACGTGGCTAACAAGCTGCCAAAAGGCATTCGTTCAAAAATGAGGGGCATCGCCACGAATCCCAGGTCGAACGACCCTTGAGCAGCAATCGCCTGTGTATTCAAGAGGCCAAACGTCACGACTGCCATTGGGATGGCAATGGTTGCCCCAAGGATGACTTCTGCAAACTCGTTGAGCGAAGCCGTTCCAATCGAGCCGAGGGCAATGTCGTCATCACGCTTCAAATAACTGGCGTAGACATGAATGCTTCCCGTTCCAATCGACAGCGTGAAGAAAATCTGCCCCGCTGCAGCCAGCCACGTCCCAAAGTTCATCAGCTTCGATGTGTTCGGCTCCCAAACGTAGTTAAGCCCAGTCCAAACCGAATCAGTTGCACCTGGTTCGGGAGTCAGCGTTAACACCCGCACGCAGAGGACGATGGCAAACACAAACAGAAGCGGCATCGCGATTTTGGCGAGTTGTTCGATCCCAGCCGAGACGCCTCTTGCCAAGACATAAGTATTCAGACCAACGGCAATTAGCCAAAAGCAGGCCGCGGGCCAGATTGACGAAAAGTACCTGCCACTTTCGCCCGGATCTCCATTTTGGCGATATTCTTTCAGGAATCGTTTCGTGTGAAAGTTCCCCAGCGGGTCAGAGACAACCGCTGTTTCAGCGGGGGATAGCTCACCATTGTGATCGACATCCAGCGTGGTGAAGTCTGCAGCCGCTAAGTTCCATTGAGCTTGAGTGATCGGCGCATCCTCTTTCAGGCTCAGCTTGGTGCGCAGGGCCTTTAGTTCAGCCGGTGCAACAGCCAGGCGTTTTACGGCGACCGTTTCATCAGTTGGTGCGGCGTAGTAGCCCGTTGCGGCGAAAATGGCGTAGGCCAGCGTCCACGACATAATGTAGCAATAGTAAATGGTGATCATCAGCGGAAAGCCGATGCCCAACACCCCCAGGTACTTGGCCACCGGATGCTTCCACAAGAGGCCAAACATTCCCGGTGTGGTCGAGTGATGGTGCTGTCCGCCGTAGCGTCCCATGGCCCATTCGACCCACATCACAGGGATCCCCAGCAGCAGCAGCGCCACGAAATAGGGGATCATGAACGCCCCGCCGCCGTTTTCGACCGCTAGCCTGGGGAACCTCAGAAAGTTTCCAAGGCCAATGGCGTTACCTGCCATAGCCAGAACCAGACCAAGCCGACTGGCCCATTGCTCGCGAGTGGCTGGTTGGGGCATGGGAATGCTCGAAGTGATGATGGATTAGTGATTGAGGATGAAGCAAGAGGCGAGGAGTTAAGGATGCTGGCAGGCTAAGTTGGTGGTGCTTGCGGGTCGATCGCTTCCGCGATCTTGTCCCCGGCCAATTTGGGGCGAGAACGAGCGCGATGGACTATTAGCCAAGTTGTTGCAAGCAAAAATGCTGCCAAAAAGAGGCCGATCGTCACTTCGACCTTTCGCTCGCTCCAAAGTTTTTCAGCCGATGGACCTAACCAGTACCCGGTTACTGTTAACACAATGACCCACAAACCCGCGCCGATGGTGGTCCACAAACAAAAGCGAAACAGGTTCATACGGGCTAGACCAGCTGGCAGACTAATGATTTGCCGAATCGCGGGCAGCAAGCGGCAGACCAGGGTGGTTAGCTCGCCATGCTTTTGCCAGACACTTTCGGCCCATTCGATTTGATCGGGGGACACAAAGACGTATTTCCCGTATTTGAGCAGGAAGGCCCGGCCCAGGTACAAGGCAAAGAAGTAGTTGAACAGTCCGCCAGCAAGGCTGCCTGCAACTCCAGCAGCGATTGCCCCGTAGAGGTTGAGTTTCCCTTCAGCAGCCAGTACCCCTGCCGGGAGCATGACAATCTCGCTAGGGAAGGGGATGAACGAGCTTTCGATGGCCATCAGGATGAAGATTCCCCAATAGCCCGATTGCTCGAGTCCACCCACCCAGGTGGTGACCAGGGTTTCGATGAGCTTGGTCAACTGTTCCATGAAATACTTCCGTTTGGCCGCCGATGAGCTTTAAGAGTTGTATCAATCGGCAGTTGCATTGTGCGTCTCGCCGCGCCGACTTTTTAAGGAGCGTACTTGATTAGATTGATCGACAGTCATCTGAAGTCAATCGTTGTTTCATCATCGATGGTAAGTCAATCGAAGCTTGGGTCAAGACCGGTGTAGCCAGTCTGCATTTGATCAGGAGACTGAAAAGCCCAAAGCCTTCATCAAGTTTTCCCACTCAACCACAGTCGTCAGGCCAGCCATAAACAAGAAGAAAATTCCCCCCAACAATAGGCCCAGTTGCGATCCCCAACCCGGCTTCAGCGGAGCGGGCAGCAGTTTCACATTCACAAACAGGCTGTGCAGACAACTAACACCTAAGGCGTAGTTGTAAAGAATACCGCTGGCAACCAGAAGTGCATCCCCCTTGACTAGCGTCAACATCAACAGCCCAAACATCAAGTAGATGATCAAGACGCCAAAGTACAGCTTGCCAATATGGCGCACATCCCAGGTGCGCAGGGTCGGATTCGCCGTCCAGAAGACATCTACCCAACGCCTAAGGACGCCATCAGCCGTGGTCGCCATGCTGGTTGATAGAACCAAGAAGCCGCAAAACAAAGTCATCGCCCAAAAGGGACCAGAGAAGACCCCACCCACCGCATCAGCCACCCCCTGAGCAGTCATCCCCGCAGCTTGCCACTTATTCGTTAACTCTAGTCCACGCTCAAGAAACTGCACCGAAAGCATGCTGGGGAGGGCCAGTCCCACAAAGCAGGCGGGCATCCAAAGGCACCACTGCTCGCGCCGCAAGTGATTCATCCAGCGATGCCAGCGTGGTAGTGATTTCTCATTGGCAATAAACACCATCCCCACGTGAGACAATGCGATGGAATGCCCACCCACAATGCTGGGAATGGCCCCGACGTATTTGCCCATACCCCAACCTTGATCGCGGGTATAGTTGCTACAAGGGGTGTTCGTCAGCCCGCCATTTCCGGAGATGGCGACCATCGTGCACAAGAACCCCAAAACGGAGTAGTCGATGGGCCGCAAAGCGCGGCCTTCCAGCATCGCCACAAAAAAGTTGTCGACGTTATCGATTCGGTTCTCTGGGTTAGCCGCAACGGGGAGGTTACCAAACTTAAGGAATCCCGAGCCTAGTTCCATCCAAGTTGCAGGGGTTGAGTACAGCAAGGCCAGAAACATCAAGAACCCAACCACTGTCACGAGCTTGAAGGTCATGATCGCACGGAGCGAGTTATAGACCTTGCCACCAACCGAAAGCGGGATGAAGACCGACACAAAAATGATGCAAGCCAAACTCTTGAGTAGCAGCTCATACTGTTTTGGGTCGGGGATTTTCCCAAGG
>JAIXVG010000100.1 GCA_027483145.1 Planctomyces sp. | reverse complement strand
TCGAAGAACGACTTGTAACTTTCGATTCGATCATCCAGGCATATTTCCATGGGTTCCTCATCAGTCATTGTTCGGCTTCCGCAAACACTAGATACGGGTGAGTACTCGCAGTCTAGATTACCCAAAAGCTGGCCGGAACTTGCGGCGTCTCCTCAAAGTGAATTGACCAAGAATGACAGAAACTCTCGCCTCACTACTTGCCATCAATCGCCGGAGGAATCGTCTGGCCATGTGGGTCAAGTTCGGGGTGGTCGAGTTCGCTGGCGAGGCGCTGATGCAGGTCTGGGTCCAGGAAGTGTTCAGCTCGGCTGGCGTCAGTGTGCATTCTGGCATCACCTAACCGCAAATGCTCGGCCAGGTAGGCTTCCCATAACCGATGGCCCCGCACCAATACCTGCGCTTGACTTCGGCCTCGGTCCGTCAAGACCAGCAGGTCGGAACTGGCGGTCGCAAGCTGCTGCTGGAAAACTCGCCTTAACGCGACAGTGACCGCCAATTGGCTGACATGCCCCGAGCTTTGCACAATCGACCGGGCGAGCCGCAAACTCACTGGTTGGCCCCGCTCTTCGCAACGATATAACAAACCCAGCAGATCCTCCTTAGCAATTCTGACTCCCAACACCCAGCGGTCGTAGAGCTTTCGCGCCAAACCTCGTTGGGGTGCCAACAACAAAACCAGTAGAAACAGCCCTCCCGCAGCCATCGCAATGGACCCTGCAGTACTGACGCTAGTGACTTGCGGATAGCCCAACCGACTGCAGACCGGACCAGCCAGACCAATGGCTGCGGCATGACCAATCACCACGCTGATAGCTGCCAACGTCTGAGCGACCAACTGCATCGACCAGAGTCGATCGGTCAGCAGTAAGGCCGTGCAAGGGGGAACGACAATCATGGCAACCACCAGAATGCTCCCGACACTTTCGAATGCAACCACAATCGCCACGCTGGTATAGGCCAATAGCAAATTGGCCATCAGGCGTGGGCGGGCGCCTTGCAACTGCGCATGCTGCGGATCGAACGTGCAGATGAGTAACGGATGGTAACAAGAGGCTAGTAACACCATCCCTGTCAGCCAGACGCAGCCGGCAGTCACCGCAGCCACGGGAAATTGCGGCCCCCACCAGGGCCGCATCGCCACACTTTCAAGCTGGCCATACAGCACACATCCGGGATCGAGATGCAGGCCGTCAGCAAACAGCCGAATCAGTAACAATCCCAACGCAAACAGGCTGACAAAGACAATCCCCAAGGCTGCCCCCGGTTCAACCCGTCCCCCTTGCTGTAACGATTCAGCCAGTAACCCCAATCCAATCCCGGCGATGGCAGCCGCAATCATGAGCACGACTGGACGTGCCGCATCAGCTTGGGCCGCCGTTAACCATCCGAGAGACGTACAGAGCGACAACCCCAACTGTGCCGTCACAATGGCGGGCAACACGCCGTGCGTCAGAGCGTCACCTAGCAGCGCTTGCTTTCTCAAGACCAAAAAGCAGCCCGGGAGCGCGCATGACATCGCTACGAGGATCGCCGTGACGACGATTCCCGTATCGAGTGAGTTCCATGTCGCTAATTGCTGCAAGATTTCGGTCAGCACCAATGACGGTCCTGCTAATGTTGAGACAAAGTCGAAGTTGGATCAGCGCTAAACAAGTGGCCGAGTACCAGTGATGGTCTACTGCGAGATTTAAACCTTTACCTCGTGGCTGGGATCTGGGGGCAACTTCTCCTGCAGCGGGTGGGGGCTTTCGGGGAGCACAATCGATCTTCCATGCCGCTGGAGCAGGTGACTCAGCTCGTCAATCATCGTTGGATCGATCACATGCTCAATTCGATCTGCGGTCCGATCAACCAGCTCGGGAGCGATATCGGCATGTTCAATCAGGAACCATTCCCAAAGGCGGTGGTTTCGTACAGCCTGCCGCGCACTACTGGCCCCCGTTTTGGTGAACCGTAAGTTCCCTTCCGAGTCGTAGCGCAATAGCCCCTTGCGGCGAGCCGAGGCGATTCGCTGATTGAGTTCAGCTAGTGTCCAGCGGCGAAACTGACCAATTTGATCGACCGGTAGCTGGGCCTGAGTGATGTCTTGCCACGTCTGCTGCAGCCCTTCTTTGGTTTCAACCGCCTCGAAGCAGGCCCGCAGCAGGTCGTCTTCCCCAATGCGCTGTTTCAAGCGGCGCTGGGCCTGCCATTCGGGCCACAGGCCTCGTTGGGTTCCGCACAGCAGGCTCACGCCAAACATGACCGTCCCGGTCAGGACAATGACGGCCCCGGTTGCCAGTTTCGGAAGTAGCGCACTGATCAACACTCCCAAGCCGCAAGAGCAACCGCCGATGCAGACCGCCAGAATGAGTAATTGGCTCACATTGTTCGTCCAGAACCGGGCAGCCGCTGCGGGAATGATCAATAAAGCGACCACCAATAGCAGCCCCACACTTTGCAAACCAGCCACAGTCGTCAGCGTGACCAATAGCGAAAGTAGCAGATCGAGCTGCCCGACTGGAAAGCCCTGAGCACGCGAGAACTCGACGTCAAATGCAACGACGACCAGCTCTTTAAGGACTGCCAGCACAATCAACAGGATGATCAGGCCCAAGCCACCAACGACCCAGACATCGGCAACCGACATGGAGGCAGCCGTCCCAAAAATCAGATCACCCAAACCAGCCGCATTCCCGCCAGGAATGACCTGAATGGCCGAGAGCAGGACGACCCCTGCTCCAAAGAAAAGCCCCAACACAAGTGCGAGAGCTGCATCGTCCTTAATGCGTGAATAGCGAGAGACAAAGCTGGCCAGGGCTAACCCCGCAATGCCGCTGATCGTTGCCCCCAAAAGGAGTCTCCATAGCGAGCGGCCGCTACCTGGCTCCAGTGCTTCCCCAATCAGGTACGCCAGCGCGATACCTGGCAAGGCGGCATGGCTGACGATATCCCCCGCAAGGGACTGCTTCCGAAACTGCATTAAGGCACCGACCACACCGGCCGTGATTCCCAGAATGGTCGTTCCGAAGAAAACCACGCGGGTGTTGTAGTCGAACAGCGTCAACAGGCGCCAGACCTCGTCACTCATGGGACCGACCTCGAAAGGGTCATCCGATGACCAACTTGATCGAGGAGGGCCAGCTTTCCACCAAACGTTTGTCGTAATCGTTCAGGGGTGAGCACTTCTTTGATGGGTCCCGAAGCGAACAGCCGAGTGTTCAAGAGCAACGCTTCGTCAAAGTAGTCATCGACCGTTTGCAGGTCGTGATGCACGACCAGG
>JAIXVG010000332.1 GCA_027483145.1 Planctomyces sp. | reverse complement strand
GGCCTGGCAATCGTGGCCTCCCCGAATGTTGGTAAAGCTGCCAACGTGCGACATCACTTTTCCGAACTGGTCAGGGCGTTCCCATGCGGCTGTCCAAGCACAGATGCCGCCGGAAGAAATTCCACAGATGGCTCGGTCTTCAGGCTTCTTGGAAAGTGGCTGCAACTTCTCGACCTCGGGAAGGACTTCTTCCAGAATGTGCCGCACATAGGCGTCTGAGAGCGTGTCGTACTCGACACTTCGGTTATTGGCGCTCCAGGGCTGATCGGGCTTACTGCCAGCATGCCCTGGATTGACGAAGACGCAAACAATGGGAGGGAGTTTCTCGTCGTGAATCAAGTTGTCCATCACCACTGGCACCCGAAACTGGCCATCGCGGGCCGCATAAGCATGGCCATCCTGGAACACCATCAGCTTGGCAGGCGCCTGAGGGCTAAGCTGAAACGGGATGTAAACGCGACAGTCTCGGACCGTGCCGGGGAAGATCTGGCTTTTGACCTCAAACGACATGATGTTGCCGCGTGGGGCCTTGGGGTTGGGGTGAGATAACGGCCCCAGCTCATACTTTTGTTCGGTATTGGCAGGTGGTGGACTAGCGTCTGCAACCTCGGGACGCTGGGCCTTGGCTGTCCCTTTTTTGTCGGCTGCCTTCTTTTTTTGTTGAGCTTCCAGCCTCACTGGTGACGAGACAAGGCCCACCAGAATCAAACAGCCGCAGAGGAGTCGGGTCGTCGAAGTCATCAACCGGCTTTCCTGGATATGGTCGGAATTGCGATGCGTGAAAAGGAGATCGATCTATTCAGTTGGCATTGCCCATATCGGTCAGGTCGATCCTGATCAGCGATTGCTCGCATCTGAGGTAAAGCTGCCCATTGGCCAATACGGGGGCGGTCCAGCAGGGTGCCCGCATCGTCGGAACTTCAAATCGAGATAGCTCGCTGAATTTCTTGGAAGAGACGTTGAGCAGGGCTAGCGTTCCCCGTTCACCTAGGACCAGAAACTGGTCGCCTACTCTGATTTTAGAGCCCCGCCCAAACATGGGCCATGGGACTGGCTTACCGGAAGTTTTGCTGGTGATCTTGCGGGTCTTCTGGTCGAGGGCCAAGTCTTCTAGGTCGCCTTCATACCCGGTGGTTTCCCATACCAGCTTTCCCGTTTTCGCCTCCACGCATTGTAATCGGCCTTCTGGCTCGTGGCGTCCTGCGAAGCCAAAAAAGTAACCTTCATAATGAAGGACGGTCGACCAGTGGGTGGTGAGAACTTCTGGATTGCGCCAAACCTCGGAGACACTTTTGCCGTCGGCAGCGACCTTCAAAAGGACGGCCCCGAGTTCATAGGCAGCTGATAACAGAATATGGTCATCGACAACAACTGGCATCGCCGCATTGACCGATTCGTGGACTTTGGCCCGATACCAGAACTTGAACTGCTCTGCTCCGGTGGCAGGATCGAGCGACACCAGACCCTGACGAAGGAAGCAGAGCAAGTGCTTTCGCTGATTGATTTCGGCCAAGACCGGCGAGGCATAGCTGATGAGCATTTCCTTCCCGGTTGACTTGAAGGGCTTGCCCCGCGCACCCTCGATGACACCGTCCCAAGTGGCTCGGCCGACTGACTCCCAAATGGTTTCTCCGGTTTGTGCATTGAGAGCGACGACAGCCGATGCGGGTTGCCCACCAACGAAGACGAAGAGGCGATCTCCGTCTAACAGTGGTGTACAGCCGAAGCCAAAGAATTGCTCAGGGCAGGTCCATTCCTGATCGAGGTTTCGCTGCCAGACGAGCGCACCATCGGCCCGATTGAGGCAAATCAGTTGGCCTCCGGCCCCCAAGGTGTAGCACTTCGTTTCACTGAGAGTCGGACTGCAGCGGGGACCGCCGCTATACCCATATGGGTCGCGAAAGTCGGTGTTGTATCTGTACTTCCAGTTCGACTCTCCCGTGAGAGCATGAAATGCTTCAATGATTTCTTCGTCCCGCTGGCGATGGTGCAAGACAAGTTGGTCGCCCCGCACAGACGGAGCGCTATAGCCTTCGCCTACGGGTTTGGTCCAGGCGACTGCTGGGCCAGCGTTTGGCCAGGCCCTTAAGGAGAGTTTTTCGTCGCTGACACCCGTTCGATGGGGTCCTAGAAATGCAGGCCAATCGTCTGCCAGCGAGACATTGATAGTAGCGAAGTAAAAGAGGCTAGCGAGAACGAACGAAGCGCAACTACTTTGGCCGGTCCAATTGCATCTAATTGATAAGTTGGAAGGGCCGACTTGGCGCAGGACGCTACCGGGGGATGGCTGGGGTGACACGATCATCGCGTTCGGTACCACTTGCTTCAGAGGGAGGCTGGTTGGGTGATTGAGATACGCGACTCAAAGGAAGGATTCAGAGTCGGCTTAAGCGTTCGAGCAAGCACAGCAGGGTATTCGGGCAGGTTCTCAGTTGTTCTCGTATCGCCGGGAGACTTTGCGTTGGCGAAACTCTTCAATGGCGGTATTGATTTCTTCCCGCTGGGCTGCGAGTTCACGAAGCGACCGGCCTGTTCGAACGCGCATCATCAAAAAGTCGGCAAGACCCATGATTCCAATCCAGGCTGCTAACAACAGCACGCCCAGCCAGTAAATGGCAAACCACAGCGGGCTGATTTTCTTCTCGAAGAGATAGTCGCCCAGCGGGATCAGGACCCCCGCAAGCAAGATCATCACTGCCACTTGCAGACGGCGTCGAAAGCGCCTGAAGGCATAGACTCGATCGGGGTGCCCCTCAGGGAGTTCTTGCAACGATAGGCGAAAGGCTTTGATTTCCCAACGAGCAAAGACAATTCCGATATAAACTAGAATCAGTCCAGCAACAATCGCAGGCCACGGGTTTCCCATCGGATGATCCGCTCAGTTTGATGAATGGCCCGCGAGATTGATTAACCTGCATTAGTCTCCCACGGCTGCCAGATGGCAATCATGGGAGAGTCTGTTTGCCTGGCTTGAACCGAACCTATTTTGCCTTCAAGTCGTAGGCCATCAGGACGTTTTGCTCACGGAGATACATCACCCCATTGGCAATGACCGGCTGAGACCAGGCTTCCTTTTGAACAACGGCAGGGGTGAAGACCCCCTTCAGTTTGTAGTTCGATGATTTGGCTTCGACGAGAGCGACTTCGCCACTTTGATAGCGGAAGACCAAGTGGTCGTCATAGCAGGCGAGTGCTGCTGAACCCGACCCTGCTCCTCGAACCTTCCCACCCCAGACCATTTTGCCCGACTGCAAATTGACGCAGGCGGGGAAACCGTTGTTGTGACCGTGACCCATGTATACAAACTTATCGATCAGGATCATGCCGCCGTGGTGATTTTGAAGTTCGCCTGCTGGCCGATAATACTCTTCATCGACTGCGAAGTTCTTTCCTTTTTTGATTAGCTTTAGGAGGGCGGTTCCCCCTTCGCCATATCCAGTTGACCCGAACACATAGTTCCCCTGCACCAGTGGCGTGGGGATGTTGGCCACCGGGTTGGCAATCTTGTTGTACGACCACAATAGTTCGCCATCGGAAGCCCGCACACCAATCAGGCCCCGGGCCACCAACTGAACGTACTGCTTTGTGTTTTGGGCGTTGGAGATCACGATTGACGAATAGCCAGCGCCATCTTTGCCGGCAGGCCCAAACGTTGGAACCTTGCTTTTCCAGACAGTCTCGCCGGTGTTCTTGTCGAGTGCGACGACCATTGCCTCTTCGGCACCGGGTGTGCATAGCACCCAGTCGCCATCGACCAGGGGGGACTCGCTGAAGCCCCAGTCGGGTCGAATGGTGCTGCCAAAATCGTCGGAATAGCTCTTTCGCCATATCTGCGTTCCATCTTCGGCATTCAAGCAGACGATCCCTCCGTCAGAAGAGATGGCGTAGAGCTTGCCATTATCAATGGAAGGGGTGCAGCGAGCACCGGCATATCCGTGACTGGGGTTACCAGTGGTGATAGCTTTCTTCCAAAGGACCTCTTTCTTGGTCAAATCGACGCAAACCACTTCCTGGTTTTCGGGGCCGTTACCCGTTGTATAGAGTTTGTCGCCCACCACCGAAACGCTCGAGTACCCTTCGCCGAGGCCTTCAACTTGGAACAGTAACTCTGGTTCGTTCTTTTCCCAGTCGGTGTTGAGGCGGGTTTCGTGGCTGATATTGTCGCGATTGGCACCACGCCAGCCGGGCCAGTCAGTTGAGACCTCGGCCTTTTCCTTGTCCTTTTTCGGAGCAGCCGCTTGACTTGCGGGTGAGACGGTCCAGGCAACCGAAAATGCGACCAATAGCAGCAGGCAAACAACCAATCGTGGCATGGGGAAATCCTGTGGCGGGATCTGGCGAGGGAAGTGAAAGCACTGACAATCCGTAGACCATTGACTATACGCCCATCGCTCCTTTTCCGCAAATATCAACGTTTTCGCTCGGGGCATGTGGCCTGACTGGCGAACTGGGGAGCCTGTGCTCATGGGAACCAGCACCAGAGCGAGGAAAACCGCAAATCTGCCATGACAGCAGCCGGTCTTTGGTTTTATAATTTCGTGATAGGTCAACCCTATGGCGATTCCGGCGGACGCTGCACCTGGAGCGGTCTTTGGTATCGTTGCGCTATCCCCACTTCAGACTTTTCCACACCCTACACGAGTTACACCCGGCAATTGCTTCTGTTCTGTCTCTATGTCTGCAGTGGCTATTGGCTGAACCCTCGCTCGGGACTGCCGTACATCGATCAGTGGAAATTGTCGTGGCCTCAGACGTTGCAATTATCGACAAGACAGTGATCGTCCCACCGCAAACAGCAAGGCCCGTTCCCGCATGGATCCGTCTGCTCAACACGCGCCGAGTCACGAAACGCCCCACTTCACCCCTGAAGACTTATCCGAGTTTGGATCGGACGATCGATTCGCGGGGCAGGTCTTGGGAACATTACTGGTCGTGCTGTTTCTCGTTCTCTGGCTGATGAGTATCTACGTTGTCTGGTGGACCATCGCCCAGCAGCGGTGATACTGGTCGACCGCATCGACGTTTGCTTATACTACACGGCTGGCTTGGACTTCTCTTGAACCGATAGCCGTCCCAATCAAACCCGTTCCGCCTGGTCACTCCTGCCCCTACCTCCCATCTCGGAAATCTGGACCAACATGCTTAGCTTTCATCGGTCTGTTTTCATGCTCGATTTCGGCGCTTTACGGCAGTTGCTTATTGGAGCGATTGGACTTGGTTTCGCCCTCGCCCCGATTTCGGTGCAAGCCGCTGCTGCAGAGATCAAATTCGAGAAGCACGAGCGAATTGCCTTCCTGGGAAACAGCCTGGCAGAACGGATGAACCTGTTCGGCCATTTTGAAGCCATGCTGCAGTTGCGATTTGCCGACAAAGAACTGGTCGTGCGGAACTTCGCGCGGCCGGCCGAAGAAGTGGGGATTCAACAGCGGTCAGCCGACTACACCAAGATTGATGACCCGCTGGCAGTCTTCAGCCCCGACACGTTTATTATGTTTTTCGGGTTCAATGAGAGCTTTGCAGGGCCCGAAGGTCTCGATAAATATCGTGAGACCTACGTAGGTTACGTCAATCAGTTGAGGGCCAACTACGGCAAGACGACTAGTGGACGCGAACTTCGATTCATTCTCGTTTCGCCAATCCCAGTTGAAGAATCGGGCAACCCGCTTTTCCCGGACGCCGCTGCCCAAAACAAATCGCTCGCACTCTATGCTCAGGCGACCGCAGAGATCGCTCAGAAGCTGAACCTTCCGTATGTCGACGTGTACAACGCAGTTGGTAAGGCACTCGCGGCCAAGCCCGGACTGCAATACTCCATCAATGGTTGTCATCTCAACAGTGAAGGGGACCAACTGTTGGCCCAGTCACTCATGCAAGCCATGTTTGGCCCTCCCCCATCGGCATCAATACCAGCTAACTTCGAAGCGGTGAGAACTGCGGTTGTCGATAAGGCATGGCATCATTTGCAGGACTACCGCATGCTGAATGGCTGGTACGTTTACGGTGGCCGACGTACCTGGGATACAGAGACCTTCCCGCAAGAGTTTCAGAAAATCCGCAAGATGGTGGCCAAGCGCGATCAGGAGGTTTGGGCGCTGGCGGCTGGGAAATCGGTTCCCCAAGTGGTCGACGATTCTGATACAGGTGTCCTGTTTGTCCCAGAGACTCGATTTGGGAATCCGCAGCAACGGTATTCGGAAGCAGAGAATCCCGCTGATCCCAAAACACCGATTTATCTGACGCCAGCAGAGATGATCGCCAAAACCCGCGTCCCCAAGGGACTACGGATGGAACTGTTTGCCGATGAAACGATGTTCCCCGACCTCGCGAAACCCGTTCAGCTTAACTTTGACAACAAAGGGCGGTTGTGGGTCTCGTGCATGCCCAGCTATCCCCAGTGGAAGCCCGGCGATCCCAAGCCAAATGACAAGCTGCTGATCCTGGAAGACACCGATCGGGACGGCAAGGCTGATAAGTCGACCGTCTTCTACGATCAGCTCGCGTGCCCCACCGGCTTCGAGTTTCATGATGGGGGCGTCGTCGTCGTCGATCAGCCGCGGCTCATCTTCTTGAAGGATACCGATGGCGACGACAAAGCTGACCTGGTCGTTCATTTGCAGGACGGTTGGGCCACCGATGATACTCACCATACCTGCAGTGCATTTGAATACAACAACGGCGGACTGCTACACGCGCTGGAAGGGATTGCAACCAGCACCACCCTTGAAACGCCTTGGGGGCCACACCGCAGCTATGGAACGGGGGGGTGTTATGTGCTCGACCTGAAGACGCAGAAGGTCAAGCAATTCGCGCTTCCCGGCCAGTACAACATGTGGTGCTATGTATTCGATGAATGGGGCCAGGGATTTGTCGGCGATGGGACAACCTCGACGACTCACTGGGATACGCCGCTATCTGGTGCCCAGTTCGGTGGTCGCAAAGGCCTTGAGCCTGTTTTCAACAACGAAGGAATGCGGCCTGCTTTGGGGAACGAATGGCTCGTCTCGCGGCAGTTACCTCCCGAAGTGCAGAAGCAGTTCGTTTATGCCTGCGTGATCAACATGAACGGCTTGCCCCGTTTTCAGATCAACGATGATGGAGCTGGTTTCAAGGGGGCGCGCCTCAAGCAAGATGGGCAACCCGATGACTTAGTTCGTTCGGAAGACAAGCACTTCCGGCCAGCAGATCCACAAATTGGGCCAGATGGAGCCTTGTGGTTTGGTGATTGGGCCAACGCGCTCATCGGCCATATGCAGTATTCACAGCGAGATCCAAACCGCGATCATACTCGTGGCAGAATCTATCGGCTGGTCGGAGAAAATCAGCCGCTGGTTGAACCGGTTACTCAGTTCGGAAAATCAATTCCGGAACTTTTGGAACAACTGCGCCAGTATGAATGGCGAACCCGCTATCGGGCACGGCGTGAGCTGCGCGATCGGCCTGCCACCGAAGTTCTGGCTGCGGTTAAGGCCTGGCTTGCTCGCCTTAAGCCAACCGATCCCGACTACGAGCGGCTGCGAACCGAAGCGCTCTGGGCACAGCAGGCCCATCACGCGGTTGACCTGGCACTGGTGAAGTCCTTGTTGCAATCACCCGTCTACCAGGCCCGGGCTGCGGCCGTTCGTGTTGTCGCCGATGAGCGGGAACAACTCCCCGACGCCTTCAGCATTTTGGCGACCGCTGCAGTCGATGAGCATCCTCGCGTTCGCACCGAAGCAGTCCGCGGCCTCAGCCATTTTGGGACGGCCCAAGCCATTGATGCCGTTCTGACGGCTGCCACGAAGCCGATGGACTATTGGACGAAGTACACCATCGAGCATGCACTGGCCGCCCACGAAGGGATCTGGCGCGGTGGATACCTCTCGGGGAAATTGGCCGCTGATAACACAGAGGCTCAAGAGCTGATGGGGCAGATCATGGCTTCTTCGTCGGCTGGTGGGGCGGCTGCTCCATACCTCAAAACTCTCCTTTCGCCGCAAGGAAGCAATGAAGAAGTTCGCAACAAGGCGATTACTGCACTGGTCGAACAGCGCGGCAATCCCTCGAACGGCCGGACGGTCTTCTTCCGCAGTTGTGTTGCCTGCCATCGCGTGGGAAGCAGCGATGGTCGCGATTTTGGCCCCAATATGGCGGGAGTTGGAACGCGGCTTACTCGTTACAAGCTCATCGAATCGATCATCGATCCGAATGCTGAAGTCAACGAGAAGTACCTCTCAACGACCATCCTGACCTCTGAAGGAAAAACCCACACGGGCCTCGTCGTCAGCGAATCAGAGACCGAAGTGGTCATCTTCGACGGCAAAGAACAGCACACCGTTGCCGTGGGTGACATCGAAGAACGCGTTCGTTTGAAGCAAAGTAGCATGCCCGAAGGGACTGCAGGGGCCATGGCGCCAGTCGAGTTCCTCGACTTGATTGATTATCTCGTCAATCTAAAGTAGCGCAAGAGATTGCAATCCGGGTGTGATGCCTGTTGGCCAGTGCCCCGTCTCTGAATCTTTTGCGTTCGGGACGCTGGCAATGGCAGAAAGCACCCAATGATTTGCGTCATCGGCCCGCTGAATCGTTTATCGTTCTTCGAGCCGACGATGCGAATCGCCGGGTGGCTTAGTGTTCGGCAGTGATACAGAATCGCCGCACGCTGGTCGTTTGGTAACTCTCGTACCGCAGCCTAATTCTGCGGAGTACGAAATCGTTGAGCCGAGACGCGGATGGGGACCGGTTGGCGAGTATCCTGGCCTCGCTCGAACACGGGATCACCACGACCATTGTCCGCAATCAATTGCCCGCCACTCCAAACCTGCGCATCAAGAATGTACCGGCCATTGGGATTCAAATCGCGAGGATTGAATTCGAGCGAATACTGAATCGGTCGTCCGTCAATCTGCTCATAAACAACATCAGCCACCACCCGCGGCAGTGGTTCACGGTGTGAGGTTTCCATCAGCCGAATTTCCAGGACTGCGTCGGCTGGTAACCGGCCACGCCCATCAAACGAAACTGTTCCGCGAATCACATCGGTCTGACCACGTGGTGGTAACGGAGTGCGACTATCGAGGTGGACAATTCGATTGACTAACGATCCATCGCGGCCATCCCAGATTAGAAGTTGAACAAAGCCCCGCGAATCGGCCCGCTTTTGGAACTCATCTCCCGCGTCGAATAGTTGCCGTCCGACAAAGCCAACTTGAAACCCGTTCACGGTCACAATCACATCACCCGGCTCAAGCCCTGCTCGGCTGGCAGCGGTCCCGGGGTAGACCTCCACAATTCGCACACCAGTGTCGAGGTCTTCTGCTTCAATCCCCAGTTTCCAGCGCGGCCGGGCCAGTTCAGGACCAAGTGGCCCTGTCGGGCTGAGCCGCCCATTAAGCAGATCCTGTGCAAACACGGGCTGGGGTGCCAGCCAGCCAATACCGAGGATCCCCAAAGTGCCAGCAATCAAGCATCCGTATAGCCGACTTTGGTTCACCAAATAGAAGCTGGTAATCTGGGCAAATCGCTGTTGCCGCATGTTCGTCCTCCGTGCGGTGTACTAGTATGGCGTCGGTCTAGACCGCATTGCGGTTAAGTGTCGCGTCGTGGCATGGGTTTGACCGCTGAATCAAGGTCCGCGCGACGTAACTCTTATCTGAAACACGCTCTAGTGCGTGTGGGCAGTTCACGCAGAATAATCATCCTGGGTGGTCGGGGCTACTGCAAAAAAGAGGGATTACCCAAGTCGTGGGGAGTAGGCCGGTTACTTGGCCGAAGCTGATTGGCCACCTGGGCTGATCAACCCCCGTGCAATAAGCCAGTCTTCTGCTCGGGCAGTCCAGTCGGTTGTCGATGCGGCCTTACTGGGGCGTATTCCATAGCCATGGCCCCCGGTTGCATAAATATGCAACTCAGCCGGAACCTTCTGGTTGAGGGCACTGGCAAACAGGCCAAGGCTCCCTTGCGGTAGTGAAGCGCTATCATCGGCCGCTTGAGCGATGAAGATGGGTGGCAGACCGGCCCGCAACTCAAACTCAGGCCGCAGTGTTTTAGTGGCCGGGTCGGCCAGCCCCCACGGATAGGCCAACATCACAAAATCGGGTCGCGCATTCAGGTCGCCAGCGCTATCGGGCGAAGCGCTGGTAGCCAGCGTTGCTCGCAGTGCAACTTGCCCACCAGCGGAAAATCCCAAGAAGCCAACGGCTGCTGGGTCGATGTTCCACTCAGTGGCCCGAGAACGGACCAGCCGGATCGATTCAATCGCATCGACCGTTGGGCCAGCCGCCGGGACTGCTTCTTCGTGTGTCGGGCAGCGATGCTTCAGTAAGCAGGCCAGCACCCCCCGTTTGGCCAGCCACTCGCAGGCCTCGCTTCCTTCGAGGTCGGTTGTCAGATACCGGAACCCTCCCCCAGGCACAACGATGATGGCTGCTTTGGAAGTCGTGGCACCGACTGGCTTGTAAACTACCAGGTTGGGTACCGAGATATCGGTCGTTCGCTCGACGACATCGGCGGGGGGAACAATCTTTTCTTTCAATCCCGGCTTGAGGCCCGGCCCGGGAATCTCGGTTGACCAGATCGGAACAACTAGCGGTTCTTCGGCCATACCCTGATCGCCAAGGCCGAGTATCAGCGCAGAAGGCGCAAGAACTAGACTCAACCTGGCAGACCGCAAGATTCGCAACGCTTGAATAAAAGCTGTCATGCTATGGCCGCTCCAAATTGGGGGGAGTTTGGAATGAAAACGAAGAACTGGCGCGTTGGTGTTGGCTTAAGAACGGCCAAGCCCAATCCTTGAGAATCTATTGTGCCGCCGACTGTTGGTCATAGCGAGTATCGGAACTCGTTTCCTCATGCAAAGCCAACCCACGCGGCTTCGGCGCCCGTCCCAAAACCTGACCGTATTCGCTCTAACCGGACATGATCCCGGGAAATGTCTCATTAAGCAGGTGGGGGCGACACGGACTAGGTAAAACTGCTTATCCTCAAGGTGTTTTCGCGTCAGAAGACTTCCTAACGATCTTGCCCGGAAAGTCCAATTCGCCCCAAAAAGGGGTGCTCATCGGAATTGGCTGATGTTATACTTTGAAGCCCGCGAAATGATCTCGCCCTGCCTGAAGTTCACAGTATCTCCCTGCCGCAAAGTGGTGGGCCAATCCCACCGCCGACTCCTGATCGTCTGGCCCGCCCGGGCCTGACCATCAAAAATCCGTCACGATATAAGACCTATTTGTGGTCTCCTTCAATTTGGAACACGCGCCATGGCGACCGCCTGGTTTCGAAATTCTATTGAGAACGATCGCCGAACTCGATTCGTAGTTCGCACCACCTGCGTGGTATACGGATTCTTCATCTTTGCCGTAGCCTCGAATGCGACTGCCGCACCGCTTGACTATAGCCGCTATGTGCGGCCGATATTGGCGCGAAACTGCTTCTCGTGTCACGGTGCCGATGCCGAGCATGCCGAAGCTGGTTTGCAGTTGCATACGTTTGCTGCCGCGACGACAGTCTCCGCAAGTGGCCAGACTGCGATCGTGCCCGGCCATCCGGCGACCAGTGAGCTATTCGTTCGAGTCTCCAGCACCGATCCCGATGTGCGGATGCCACCCCCCACATCCGGGCATGAGCTTTCCGCTGATGAAGTTGCGACGCTTCGCCAGTGGATTGAGGAAGGGGCTGAGTATCGTCCCCACTGGTCCCTTGTTGCTCCCAAGCGTCCAACCCTGCCTCAAAACGTCGATGCTGGCTGGGCCAAGAAGCCGATTGACGCGTTCGTCAATGCCGAACATCGCGCCCGGGGCCTTATCCCTAATGGCGAAGCTGATCGCGCTCAGTTACTGCGAAGGCTTTCACTCGACTTGCGAGGTCTCCCCCCAACGGTTGAAGAGTTAGATCAGTTCCTGAGTGACTCGCGGCCTGATGCGTATGAGCAGTTGGTCGAGCGGTATCTGGCTGACCCCGCATTTGGTGAGCGCTGGGCGCGCCTATGGCTTGACCAGGCCCGGTATGCCGACTCGGCTGGTTATGGTTCCGATCCCCTGCGCCTTTCGATTTGGCGCTACCGAGACTGGGTGATTAACGCCTTCAACAGCAATCTGCCGTTTGACCAGTTCACCATCGAGCAGTTGGCGGGGGACCTGTTACCGAATCCTACTGAAGAGCAGCGGTTAGCGACCGCGTTTCATCGAAACACGATGACGAACACCGAAGGGGGGACCGACGACGAAGAGTTTCGAAACATCGCCATCTGGGACCGGGTTGATACCACGGTTCAGGTATGGATGGGGCTGACGATGGGCTGCGCCAAATGCCATAACCATAAGTACGACCCCATTTCGCAGGTCGAATACTACCAGGTTTATGACTTCTTCAATCACACGGCCGATTATGACCAGCCGAGCGAAACTCCGACGATGCCGTCAGCCGGGCCGATGATTACGGCTCGCTTGGCCGAGTTGGCTAAAGAACGGGAGAAACTCGACAAAGAGTTCTACGAAGAGACTTCGGAACTGACCGCAGCAGCCCAAGCCTGGCAAGACCGTTTGTCTCCACAGCCCCAGTGGGAACCACTTGTCATCAAGCATGCGACGGCGAAGAACAGCCAGGTCGCGATTGCTGAGGCGAACGGTCAAACCGTGTTTGAAGCGGCGGGCGAAGTTCCAAATGATGATGTTTACACGCTGACTGTTCCTCTAGCTGGAAAGTTTCCAACTGCGCTTCGGCTCGACCTGCTGCCCATTGCGTCTGCGGGAGAGAATTCATCTCCGAAACTAGGTCGAGGTGATGGGAACGTTGTTCTTTCGGGCGTCACCTTTCAGGCTGTTCGCAAGGCGAAACAGGAGCCGGTGGCCGGCCGCTTTGTGCGGGTCGAGTTGCCGGGAGAGAACCGCTTTCTCCATCTGGCAGAAGTGGAAGTTCTTTCCAGCGGCGTGAATGTCGGGCCGAAGGGGACCGCTACGCAGTCCTCGACCGACTATGGCGGTAATGCCGAGCGGGCTAACGACGGGAACACCAACGGGGACTATCACGGCGGGCAGTCGGTGACTCACACTGCATCAGAAGCCAATCCTTGGTGGGAAGTCGATCTGGGTGTCAACACGCCGATTGATGGATTGCGGGTCTGGAATCGGACGGATGGAGGAGCAGGCGAACGGACAACTGGCCTTGTGGTGTCGATCCTGGATGAGAATCGCCAGATAGTTTTTACCAGCCAGCATAACGCGGCCCCTGTACCGATGGTTGAGGTTCTAGGGGATCAGGTCTTCCCGCTGCAAGTAGCAGCCGCTACCGCCAGCTTCTCGCAAGAGGGCTTTTCGCTGCGGTCGTTTGCACCGGGCGGAATTCCGGGACAGAACAGTACCTTGTGGGCGCTTGCACCTCAGTTTGATCGGCCTCAGGCTGCTTACTTTGGGCTGAGACCCGCCACCGTCGATCAATCGCGATTGAATTCTGAAGTTGACGAACTGGTCGTGACGCTGCGATTCGAGTCGGGGTACCCAAAGACGATGCCGGGGCGATTGGCCGTAGCCATATCACAAGACGAGCGAGCAATCGAGCGGTACTCGCTTGATGCCGCGACGCTGGCCGCACTGGAACAACCAGCCAGCGAGCGAACAGCCGAGCAGCGGCAGCTTCTGAACGAAAGCTTTCGCCGGGTAACGCCACTCTTGGACGGGGTGCGGCAAGCCATTGCCGCGAACGAACGAGCCAAGCCAGCGATTCCGCAAGTTCCGGTTCTGGCAGAGCTGCCCGCAGCAGAACGTCGTAAGACCCGGGTGTTGTCGCGTGGGAATTTCCTCTCTCCCGCTCAGGAAGTTTCGGCTGATGTCCCAGCCGCTTTCCCTCGGCTGCCTGACGGGGCAGAGCGGAACAGGCTGACGCTGGCCAAGTGGCTGGTCTCGCGCGAGAACCCGCTCACGGCCCGAGTGGCAGTCAATCGGGTCTGGGGACAACTCTTTCAAGCCGGTTTGGTTACAACTGAGGAAGACTTCGGTCTGCAGGGGGAGGCTCCCAGCCATCCAGAATTACTCGACTGGTTGGCGGTTGAATTCATGGAGACCGGTTGGGACTTTAAGGGGCTGTTGCGAACGCTGGTGACTTCGGCAACGTATCGTCAGTCGGCTGAGGTCTCTGGGCAGCAGTTGGAACTTGATCCTGTCAACCGCTGGTTGACCCGGGGGCCCAGGTTTCGGCTGGAAGCAGAACAGATTCGCGATGTCACCCTCAGCATCAGTGGACTACTCAGCCGCAAAGTGGGTGGGCCATCGGTCTATCCTTATCAGCCACCCAATATGTGGCAGGCAGCTTTCAACGGGCAGCGAAGCTGGGTCACCAGTGAAGGGGAAGACCGGTACCGCCGCGGACTGTATGTCTTCTGGCGAAGAACAGTCCCGTACCCCTCAATGGCTACGTTTGATGCGCCGAGTCGCGAAGTCTGCGCGATCCGCCGGATTCGAACCAATACTCCACTCCAGGCATTTGTCATGCTCAATGATCCAGTTTATATCGAAGCGGCCCAGGCCTTGGGACGACGGATCTGGAAGGAAGGGGGGACCAGCGTCAGGTCTCGGGCCGAGTATGGATTGAAGCTGGCCCTTTGCCGAATTCCGACTGAGAAAGAAGTGGCAGAGGTCGTGCGGTTGGTCGAGGCCCAGCAGCAACACTATCAGGGGTACGCCGAAGATGCGTTGTCTCTGGCAACCGATCCCCTTGGTCCACTTCCGGAAGGTTTAACCGCGAGTGAAGCGGCAGCATGGACTGTGGTCGGGAACGTTCTGTTGAACCTGGACGCAGTGCTGATGAAGTAGTTGGGCCTGGGCGAGAAGTTGGCGGCGATTCCGCAGACGAATGAAATCTGTCGAAGGGACAAAGGTTAGTGGGATGCAAGCTTTGATTTGAGCCAATTGAACGTTTGCTGGCCAAGAGTGTTTGTGATGGCTGATTTGGTCAGCAGTTTGCAGCGACGCTTCAGTGTGGGAAGGAATTGCAGGTGCCGGGTATGTTCGGTCCAATCGGTGTTGATCAATCGTGGGTTAATGAAAATCCGGCGATTGGCCTCCTTCAGTTGAGCGTGAAAGGGGACATGTTCGCAGAGTTCGCTTCCGGTGGCAGACAGACCGTGGTAGGTCGCAGTTCCCAATGACGAAACTTTGTAGATGGCAAAGCCGCCAAAGGCTGAATCGACTTCAATCCAGTTTTCGTCGGGAGGGATGGTAATCATTTTGGAATGAACAGCCCCTCGGAGGGCCAACTCGTGAGGAACTCCGTGATCGAGCAAAAAGGCAAACTGGTCCCAGCAATTGCCGGGTGACCAAACGGGATGGCGTAAGGCAAACAAGTCGTAATAGGGACCACGCTGATTGGCAGTGCAGACATCCCAGTCGTCGCGGAGGAAACAGCTTTCAATGGAAGATGCAGAGAGTTCGGTGTTCAGGCCATCAAGATCAGAGACAATAAGGTAGCTCAGGTTCTGATAAATCGGGTTAGACCGAAGTTCGTGCAGATAGGTGTTTCGGCAGTGGGCGATCCGGGCAGTCCGAAGTGGAATCTGCGATCGTAATTGCCCAAGAGAGATGAATCGAAAGCCAGGAACATCTTGAGAGAGTTGCTCAAGCTGAAGCACGGTATCGTCGCTACTGTCTGATTCAATCACCAGCCAAGAAAGGTTTTGACAATCGGAAAGAGACTGATGCAAACGGCTGATGTCTTGCCGAATTCTCGGCCCGCAGTTTCGGGCCAGGCCGGCAACAAGGACAGGCGATTGCTGGAAATGACTGAGCGACATACTGAGGAGTTCTGTGAGTATCGTGCTTGAGCACGGTATGGAAGTAACGCTCGCGACCTCAGCGAGTATTGCTGGAAGTGAATGAACAGGAAAGACCGCCATGAATTCTAACGATTTACGATTGACCCACCGGACCCGGCGACAGTTTCTGGGGAATACAGGGATTGGCGTGGGGGCGATGGCGATGGCCAGCCTGACCGGGGGGACGACCGCCCGTGGAGCAAGCCCCACCACCAGCGAAAATCCGCTCGCTCCCAAAAGCGCACCCCTGCCCGCGAAGGCGAAGCGGGTGATCTATCTGCATATGGCTGGGGCACCACCTCAGCACGATATGTTCGACTACAAGTCCAAACTGGTCGAACTCAATGGCCAGCCTTGTCCGCAGTCGTTTCTGGAAGGGCAGCGGTTTGCGTTCATTAAGGGGGTTCCGAAGCTACTGGGGACGCCCCATCAGTTCAAAAAGTGTGGTCAGTCGGGACAGGAAATCAGCGAGGTCCTCCCCCACCTGAGTGAAGTGGCTGACGACCTGTGCATTGTGAAGTCGATGACGACTGACCAGTTCAATCACGCTCCAGCTGAACTGCTGCTGTTTACCGGTTCGCCCCGATTTGGTGGGGCATCAATGGGGTCCTGGATCACTTACGGGCTGGGCTCAGAAAGTGAAGACTTGCCGGGCTTCGTAGTTTTAGTTAGCGGCGGAACTGACCCCACTGGCGGAAAAAGTCTCTGGGGAAGTGGTTTTTTGCCTTCCGTCTTTCAAGGGGTTCAGTGCCGCTCGGCTGGTGAGCCAATTCTGTTTGTGAATAATCCAGCCGGGATGTCGCGAGAGGTGCGGCGTCAAAGTCTCGATACGTTGAAAGAGCTGAACGAGCAGGAACTGGCTCGAGTGGGGGACCCCGAGACCCAATCGCGAATCAGTCAGTACGAACTGGCATTCCGGATGCAGATGGCGGTTCCCGATGTTGCAAACTTGGCAAGTGAACCAGAGCATATTCACGCGATGTACGGGACCGAACCTGGCAAGGCGAGCTTTGCCAATAACTGCCTCTTGGCCCGGCGAATGCTGGAGCGGGGAGTGCGGTTTGTGCAGCTCTTTGACTGGGGCTGGGACTTCCACGGAACTGGTGCGGGTGAAGACATCAAGTTAGGTCTGCCGGGGAAATGTGCGACCGTTGATAAGCCAATTGCGGCCTTGCTGAAAGACCTGAAACAGCGAGGGCTATTGGAAGATACGCTGGTAGTGTGGGGTGGCGAGTTCGGCCGAACGGCTATGAACGAAGAACGGAATGGTTCCAAGTTCTTAGGTCGCGATCACCACCCGCATGCCTATAGCATTTGGCTGGCAGGTGCCGGGATTAAGGCTGGCCAAACGTATGGAGCGACCGATGAAATCGGGTACTTTGTGACAGAAGGTAAGATGGATCCGCACGACCTGCAGGCGACGATTCTGCATCTGTTGGGTCTGGACCCTTTCCAACTGAAATACCCATATCAGGGACTCAATCAGCGATTGATTGGGCCGGCGAATACTCCCAAAATTCAGCAAGGCTTGTTAGCCTAGAGTCGTCAAGGGCGGCCCTTGCTCTGAGGGCTGACAAAGTAGAAGGGCGAGCATTGGGCTAAATTGCCTGATCTGTTCGACCTGCTTTTCGTATTCCACCAATCTATCTGGATATCAGATCGTTTTCTTAACCAGGAACGTGGGCCTCATGCGGGCGTTTCCGTTCCCTTTTTGGACTGACGACGTGTCACGTTATCTGATTGAATGCTGTTTGACTTTGGCCTGCTTGGGCCATTTCAACGGAACAGTTCGCCCCGCGTTGGGCGAAGAGGCTGGTAAACCCGGGGCTGGTTCGGCTCAGGCGAGTGCGTTTCCCTTGGCTAACCAGGAGAAGATCGTCTGGATCGGGGGAGGCTTTGTGGAACGGGAAGGGCAGCTTGGGGTCATTGAAACCAAACTGCGACTGGCGTTTCCAAAGAAGCAATTAGCGATTCGCTATCTCGGATGGACGGGTGAT
>JAIXVG010000229.1 GCA_027483145.1 Planctomyces sp. | reverse complement strand
CGATAGCCGCTTTTGCAGGTCATCGTACGAAAGGGTACTCCAGGGGCGAGCCGCGATCTTCACAGGTTGAGGAATCGCAGGTGGCTTTCTGACTGCTGGCGTAGCAGCCAGTCCTGCTGCCGTTGAATTGGCGAACTCGATGGCGATTGGGGGTTGAGATGTCGTTTCATCAACGGGTAAGCCAAACGCGTGGACCAGTCGATCCTGAAAGTTGGCAAAGGCAACATACAGCACAATGCCAACCAGACGATCGGCCCCAAACGTTTCGTGCATGGCGGCCACTTGCTGGTCGGTCAGATCGCGACCGGCTCGCGTTAATTGAGTGGCAAACCCGAGTAGAAGTTGCTGGGTCGTCGTTAGCCCAGAGAAATCATTCGCCGCCAGTTGCTCGGCTAATTGGTCTGCCATACCAGCCCGCTTTAGAATTGCGAGCGCCTGAACCTGTCCGTATTCGCTTTGCAATTCGCGCGCGACGCCCAGACGAATCAAGCCTTGAGCAAACTGCGACAGGCCCTCGTGGGTCCGGTAAGCATAATCGAGCTCCAGAACAGCGGCCGCGGTAAAGGGAAGACTGCGGGCAAGTGCTCGCGCCCAACCGGGCAGGGGTGCCCCATGACCAACGGAGGCAGAGGGCAGCAACTTCCATGCTGCGTCATTCGACAAAAGCGTCTGACGGGGCTCGGCATAGCTTACTGCTGGTTCCACGGAACGCTGGGCCGCATCGACCAGCGACTGAACGGCCGCAGCCTCTCCCTTAGCAGGCAAAGCCGAGACTTCAGGCGCCTCGTCAAGCAGGGTCATAACGAGGGCCTGCTCCATCTCGCCTGCTTTGAAACCGAATGGACCACGCCCCCCTTTGTAAGCGACCTTCCCCTGCCGATCGATCACATACAGCCGGGCCGGCATCCCGCTATAGGCGTGGCCGGTGGCGTCGTCCAGAGTATCGACGAGTAGCGGAATGGAAGGCTTCAATAGCTGCTGACATCGGCCGGCAACCGCAGTTCTTTCGGCGAGGGTTTTGGGCTGTGAGGTCGAGACGCCAACCGATTCGTTCGACTGCATATTCCAGCCATCAGTCGGATGGGCTTCTCGCACATAAACCGCATAAAAAATTGCCTCGTCCTTAAACCGCTGCGCAATCTGATCGACCTCGGGGTACATCGAGCGGAATGGGCCACAGGTGAAGTTGCCGAAAACTAAAACAATTGGCTTCTGCCCAACCTGCTTCGACAGGGTGATCTTCTGATGGCCATCTACTGTTTGCAGCGAGAAGTCGGGAGCTGTGTCTCCTACGTTGGGGCCCTCCTGCATCGAACCGACCTCGCCGGCAAACAGACCCTTCAGCAAAATCTCTTTCGTCGGGGCATCGCCGGGCAAGAAGTTGTCCGACATCCCCTTAAGCCAGGCTTCACGCAGGTCGGGATAGGAGATGGCTTCTTTGCCTGCAGCAGCCTTCTCGAAGAAGGCGTCCCATTCTGCCTTGGTCAGTTGGCCATCGCCAGACGGGTCGAGCTTGCGAAACAAGCGATTAACAACATAGGCATGCTGCACCCACGAGTTCCGCTCGGACCAATCGATGTCGCTGCTTTCAATGCGACCGTTTTTATTGCGATCGAGCCGATCAAACAGTTTGGCCGCGATTGGAAGTTGTTCTTTCGTGATGGCTTCGTTGGATTTGATCCCGGCTTTTGAAGCCAACCAATCGAACCCATAGTTGGAGCTGGCGTTTCCAAACCAGCCTTCGCCGGCCCCCATTCGGGAGCCTTTAACGATGGCCAGATACATGCGAATCCCTTCAGGGGGAGTCTTTCCTTTATAGGCTTCTTCCAGCGTTTCAACGGGTACGTCTTTAAGCGACTCATCGAGTTTGAATTGGGGGGTGTCTGTAGCCACTGCATGTTCCGCCAAAAAAAATCCGATCGCGATCAGCGCGTGGACGAAGCTACAATTGGATAGTGCCGATCTCATGGAGTGACTCCCTGATATGGGTCATACGTTATGAAGTTACAAGTCGAACAGTTATTGCTTGCCAAATGGGTTAAATTGGCTGCTGAAAGGAGATCGTTTCTGCGGCCATAGCCGGTGTTGTGGTGAAACCCAAGCGCAACATTAGCGGCCACAAATAGCGCGTCGTATTGCAGGATCATTGACGCATTGGGTCCCGAAACACTGTCAGGACGGGACTGGTTCCGATCACGTAGAATACGGTTTTGTCTACAATCGTCCCCTTTTCGTTGCTAAGGCTTAGTTTCACCTTCGCGATCAGGTTGGCTCCTTCGGGGAAACCATCCCCCACAAACTCGTACTCGTTAAGTGTCAGACCGTTCGCCCAGTCCATATCTTGAACAACCACAGGAGGCTTGGCTGTCCTTTGGGCTGCAATCGTTGACCCGCTTTTCCACTCTTCTAGGACTTGGCGGATCGTCGAGCGAGCCACATCGGGGGATACGGGTACGGAAGGGTCCACCCCACACCCCAGGCAGAGGAATAGTGTGGTGCTAGTGAAAAAACAGGACCATTGCGCTGAGCGCTTAACTACAAACATACGTGACGAACCTTAGTGGACTGGTGAATGGGCCAACCAGAGGCCAGAGGCGGGCTGTTATCTTTTCGAACTCTGGCTCTGGATAACAAATGTTGGCCGGGCCGGCGATTAAAACTCCCCAACGACTTCGCCTCCCGCTCGTGTTCCCACAGCCCGCCATACTCCGCGGTCAATGTTGTCACTGGTGAACCGCACTGAACCATCGCACAACAGCGACTGCACACCACCAGTATGCCGACTGCTGGCCGGCATATTGGCTCGGAGGACGGTAAAGAAACCACATGAACGGGTGTTAGGCGTGTTGATGTGCTGGTAAGTGTGCTGGCCGTGGATCCAGGGGGCACCCATAAACAGGGGGAACTGATTGGCTAAATTGCTCGTGTCGACGGCATTACAGATGGTGATGGCTTCATCGGCGGTCGTAGGAGCGGCAGGGCTGAAGAAGACGTCGGCGATGGGGCTGACAACACCATTGTTGCCATCTGCCAGAATACGTTCGCTAATGGCACAGGTATTTGATGTGCCGTCGGTGATATCCCGAATGCGGATGCAGCTCTGGTAAAACATGACACCCGTTTGAGCCGGAAGGCCGGTGTTAGGTCCAGTGGGGTCGTGCCACATGACCTCGGTTCCTTTGTTGGTTAGATAGTTGGTCGATCCCCCCTGCGCAGAGAGCGGGTTACTGAAATCGCTGGGACAACGAAGTGCTGGAATCTCGGTATTGCGTGGAGCAGTATTCGCTGCATCACCTGCTGGAAGACTGAAGTTGATTGTCGCGTAAAGTGGTCCCTGATCAAAGTAGGGAAGTAGCTGGCTGACAGCCGAGAAGCTTTTGGCCGAGTCTTGCTGACCGAACGGAAAGCACAAATGCGCGTCATGATAGTTATGAAGCGCAAGTCCGAGCTGCTTGAGATTGTTTTTGCACTGAGTGCGGCGAGCAGCTTCGCGCGCCTGCTGGACGGCAGGCAACAGCAACGCAATAAGGACCGCAATGATCGCGATGACCACCAAGAGTTCGATGAGCGTGAAGCCTCGATGGCGAGCTGACTGGGGAATTGGAGTCGGGTACATAAAAAGACCTTTCAGAACTGGAGCGAGAGCAGGGAACAGAACTTTGTGATTTGGCAACTTTACTGTTTGGAAAAAGTTGCTGGACCGTCTTGACTATTCCTTTTCGGCGACAGAAAGCTGCAACACTTCCGAAAAGCGATCAAGCATGTTGGCCGTACAGACGACGTAGACGATTTGGGCTACTTGTCGATCGGAATAGTGGTTTCGCAATAAAGCAATATCGCGATCGGCTATCGACTGTGGTGCGGTGGTCAGCTTACGCGCGAGATCAAAAGCAGCTTGCTCGGCTGCAGTTAATGAAGTGGACCGGTTGTCGATTTGCTGCAGATGGGCATCGCTAATCCCAGACAGGTGCAGCTTACGCCGCGCCATCTCAGCCGTGGCCCAGGCTCGATTCTCGCGAGCACATACCCAGAACAACTTTTGTTTGAGTTCTGAGGTCAGGTCGCCCGTGTTCTCAATCGCCTGCACAGCAGTCAAGACTTGCTTCGCGGTTTGGGGGAAAACCGTCAACATGGCAGCCCAGCCCGGGATGGTGTTACCAAAGTCGGCCGGCGCAAGAACAGCCGCCACGCTGGCCCGTTCCGGCATGGGGACCAATGGAGAACGATGCTCAACAGCGGAAAGCTTTACGACGGTCTCGGCCCATGATTCCAAAGGAGGGCGTTCGGCAGCCATCAAAGAGATCGCCGTCGTGATCCGATCCTGAAATGACGGCGCAACAGCGGTATCAAAATGAATGGGAGTGCCGCGGAAGAACTCGTCTTGGGGAATTCCCAGGCCATCGGTCCAGCGATTGACGTTGTTAAAGAATGAGGCGGTAAAGGCGATTTCAACGACTTCATTCGCGCTGAAGTGAGATTGCAGGCTTTTGATATCGGCTGGGGATACCTCATGTGGGCGCTCGGTCAGTTTTCGAGTGAAGGCGAGTGCCGACTGTTCGTTGACGGGAAAGAGCGACCATTCACTATCAAGTGCAGCAATTTGCGGCTCGGTCATGCCCGCGGCTGAAAGTTTGTGCTCTTGATGACCCAGGCAGTACTGGCAGTTATTGGCCCGCGAAACGAGCCAGAACAAACGGACTTTGAACGTATTGTCCAATGTCATCGCAGGATCGGGTTTGAAGTCGGCAGCAAACCAGGCTTCGGGGAGATAGGTGAACCGCATGCGACCGTTGTTGACGACCTTCATCAAATTAGCTTTGGGGTTTTTGGGATCATCTTCCAACGCGGGCAAAGGTAATCTTGGCTGCCGATGTTTCAGTCGTTCCAGCGCATCCTTCATCTGTTCGCGAGTTTGTGGAATCGGCTTGGCGGCCGACGAGGCCTCCGTTGATACCGCAGTGGGCAATGCGGCCGGGTCGGCCGTTAGTATCAGAAGCGAAATAAGGGCTTCAAACATGGGAGGACGATCTGTGTTGAGAGTGAAGTGCTGGCGAGTGCCGTGTAATGGCTTCGTATTGGGATTTTACCAGCTGCAAAGTCCTCCGTTGTTGGACTTAACAACTGGTCGTAACCCTCTTCTTGTCTTTAACGACGCACTAGCCCAGTTTAGCGAGCTGCTGTAATTGCCGGGGCGGAAACAACGTCGGCCGGAAGCTGCAGTGCTTCAGTCCAGCGATCGAAACTGTTGCAATCAGCGACGAGCGCTATGATCTCAGCCACTTCATGGTCAGAAAACAACGTCCGCAGTTGGGCGACATCGTCATCGCCAATGAGATGAGGCGCTGCAGTCAGTTTACGAGCAAATGCGAAAGCAGCTGATTCTGGAGATAGGGCCGAACTGTCCTGTGTTCCCAATTCAAAAACAGCGTCGGCTGTTTCGCCCAGCGCAAGCAAACGTTCGTGTGCAATGCCAGCCGAGTACCAGGCGCGGTTCTCTCGGGCCACGATCCAGGCAAGTCGGGCTTTCAGCAGGGGAGAAAGCTTACCATCACGGGTGATTCCCTGCCGTTGCTTCCAGACACGCAGCGCGTTGCTGGGGGTGCTGCTGAGGGCAATAAACCAAGCGGGAGGATTGGTTCCAGGGGTATCGGCCGCAAGAACGGCCCGCGCTGTCTCCAGCTGGGGAAGCGTGATCGCAGGTGTGCGAACCTTTGTTGCCGCCAGTTGGGCGCGAACGATGTCGCCAGATTCCCAAGCGGGTCGAGGAACATAGTCGAGGGGAGCAACTTGCGAGCGTCGTGCCTCGAAGGCGGCTGATGTTGGGGTGTCAAGAACGCTGTGGCCTTCGCCACCAAATGACTGGTCTTGAGGGATGCCAGTCGAAGCCGTCCAGCGATTGGTACTATTATAGCCTGCAATCGTAAGCGCCAGGTCGGTTAATTGGGTGTCATCAAAGTGAGATCGCAGTTCCTGGATATCGTCATTTGTCAGTTGATGAGGCTTAAACGTCAACTTTCTGGTGAATCGAAACGCCGCTTGTTCGTTTGCGGGAAACTTCTGCCACTCACAGTCAAGTGCAGCAATTTCGTCTTCCTGCATGCCGGTTGACCGAAGCTTTAACTCTTGATGGCCCAGGCAATAAGTGCAGTCGTTGGTACGAGAGACGATCCAGAACAGACGAGTTTTGAACGGATAGTCGGGCGCACGCTGCATTTCGCTAAGCCGCTGCCGGTCCGAGACAGGAGCTTGACTAGCAGCGCTGGCAGGTCGTGTCGATTGCGATTGCCACGACTCCGGCAAATAGGTCGATCGCAAACGCCCATTATTGACCAGTCTGCGCCCGCTCGCGATGTCTTCTGCTGTCGGCGCGGGTAAGGGGAGTCGGCTTTGGCGCTCCTTAAGAGCTTCCAGCCTGCGCTTCATTTCTGGCCGAAACTCAGCAGGTCGATCGGCTGCGATGATGCTCGAAGTTGTCAGCAACGCCAGACCAATTAGCAGCAGAGGACAGGCAATGGTTTTGGAGACCTGGGTCATAAAGTCCCTTTTGAGATAGCGAAGCAGGCTGGCTGGTCAGATAACAATTAGTTTCGCGAGATGTGGTTATTGGCCGTTGGATATTGGATGACATAGGAGATGCCGCCCGATGGCGCTTCCTACTCGTCTGCGCGAGCCACAGAAAGTGTTTTGCCCGCAGAGACATTGTAAAACGTCTTGACGACCTGTGGTTTGCCCTTCGGCGTTTGAATGGTCAGTTTGACATTGAACTGCCAAGTGTTAGCGGCTGGGCTGCCGGCAGGATCAATCTCATACTTCGTTAGCGTGGCACCGCTTGCCCATTGGCCATCGATCACCAGGATCGGAGGCTGACGGTCCATCAGTGATTTGGGCGCTTCACCCTTCTGCCAAGCTTCGAGAGCAGTGTTGAGAGTGGTCTGTGAAAGTGTTGAATCGGGGCGTGGTGATTCGCTCGGGCCAGAGCAGCCGATAGCCGCCAATAAGCTAAGGACCAATACAATGGGAACTGGGCAATGGTACATGTCGAACCTGTGTAGACTAGTCCATGGGCAAAACGTGCCCCATCAGTGACCATTTGTTGGCCGAGTTGCCGACACAGAAGTCCTGCGCGGTTCAATACGAACGCGGCCGAACACTTGATAGTGTCCGGTGTTATTCGTGCTTGGGGCGTAATCTGCTCCAGGTCAGGCACGTACCGTACTTAATGGGTCGAATCCGTATTCGAAAGAGGTGTAAAAACCACTGCTGGACAAGCCAGCAGTGGCACCCGGCACCCTGCGGCACCTGAAACTTGGATTCGAACGACGTGCTGCCTGCGGCATCTGGTTGGCGTCGAGAGTCGTGTTTAGAACTCGCCGATAACTTCGCCCGAAGCGCGAGTTCCAATCGACCGCCAGACTCCCAAGTCGACATTCTGAGACACGAACCGAACGGTGCCATCGCACAGAAGCGTATGAACCCCACCCGTATGCCGGCTGCTGGCAGTCGTCATAATGCGACCAGGTGGATACATGCACGAGCGATCGTTAGGAGGAGCGGTGTGCCAGTAAATGGTTGACGAGTGATAGCTGTAAATCCAGGGAGCACCCACATTCTGAACAGAGGGGTCGACTCGCTGAAAAGCGAGGTTCGAGGTATCGATAGCGCGACACTGTTGAAGTGCTTCATCTGGGGTGGCAGGGTAAGTTCCTGGCTGGAAGGTATCTTCCGGGCTGCTAACGGTGGCACTTCCATCGCCCGATTTCTTCTCTGAAAAGAGAGCCGTGTTGCTTGACCCATCGGTGATGTCTCGCAGGCGGTAACTGCTATTACGGGCAAAGACGCCGTCCGCGGCGGGCATCGCCTGATTGGTGGCAGTGGTTTCAATTGAGGGGACACCGCTAAACAGAATTTGAACGCCTTGGTTGTAGTAGTAGTTATTGCGACCGCCAGGGCCACCAGTGCGAGTGCCAGCAGCATCAACGCTCCAGGCAGGTCCCGACAGCCGATTAGGATCGGAAGGGCATTGGAATGCTGGAATCTGGGCATCGACCACGTCGGCTAACTGACGTGTGTAGGCTTGGGACCAATCGATCCTGCTGTAAAGCGGGGCCTGATCGATGAATGGCAGAATGCGGGCGTGAACCGAAAGGCCGCTGAATACAGCTCCACCCGTATTGCCGGGTGGGAAGGTGCCATACACATCATGGTAGTTGTGTAATGCCAGGCCAAGTTGCTTAAGGTTGTTTTTACACTGCGTCCGGCGAGCCGCTTCGCGGGCTTGCTGGACGGCAGGCAGCAACAGCGCGATCAAGACCGCGATGATCGCAATCACTACTAACAGTTCGATCAGGGTGAAGCCCGACTTGCGGTGACGTGGAAAATGGGAAACGGCTTGCATCAAACGATCCTTCCAAACGAAGTGAAACAAAATTGAAACAAAAACTTCAAACCAGACAGAAGCGTCACAACATCGTGACGAGATAAATCAAGGCAAATTCATTCGCGCGGCCAGTAAGACGACCTGGAAACCAGGCAAGTGCTGCGCAGAAACAATCAGCTAATTTGGTTCACGACAGACGGGTGCCAGCGAATGGTGCTGACACCGAGGAGACCAGAATACGAGGGCTGAGATCGTGCTCGATCAGCTAATCCCCGTGGCGGTTCGCCTGTCTACAGCAAGCCTGTCAGCCTGGTCTGGTTCGAGCAAAACAAAGGTTCCCAATCACGTGGGATAGCCTCAATCGTTTCGAATTCCCCAGAGGGTTGACAATGCCTTGGGAGATTCATGAAGTCGGCCAAAACCAACTCGGCCCCCAAGGAAGCTTGGCCCGCGACTAGGCGACGACCAGAGCAGTGCCTGCCACGATGGGCGGCTTCAGAAGTTCTCGCTCGGCTCCTTCGCATTGGCGGGCGCCAGTAACGCGAGCAAAAGACGAGGAGACAGGACCCGTCAGTTCGACCACCAAGCCAGCGACGGCGGAGTCGTGAACTGAGACTGTCGGGGCAAACGGAGCGAGTGGGTCGCTTGGAACCTGCTTTTGCCGACCACAGTGAGGCCCATTGCAAGGAATGGGGGAATCACCACCAGGCAGCAAACCCGCGACCGATTCGGGCTGGGAGACGACATGCCCAAACGAGGGATGCTTCAGATAATCGCCGCAAGAGGCATTGGCCGTTCCAGTGGCGCAAGCAAATGCCGCAACCACCCATAGGGCAGACATCGCCATTAGTCTTGCAAGATTGGAACGCATGAGATTTAGCCGAGACGGCGAAAGAGAAGAGTCTCCCTAACAGTATTTCGGCCTCTGAGCCAGTTTGTCAACGACTCTTTCCCCAAAAAAGGGAATTCTGCGGAAAACACCAGCGTGGGGGTCGCACACCGCTTACCAAAAACGACCAGTCCATCGCCAGATGGCGACTTCCTTGACGCCTATTTGGGGGACAGATAGCCTCTCGCGGGAAACGGTCGAGCAAATCAGGTGGACCTATTTGAGCGGGTCCAGAGACGTCTGGTTTGGACGCCGTCAGACCCAAAGAAGACTCCTGGTGGTCTTATTGGGAGGGCTGAACTCGTTTTCGTCCTCTCCCGGTTTGGGAAGCGGCTTTTAGTAACTCGTTCATACAGAACTGTTTGCGAGGAAGAGTGATGGCGACAAAATACGTGTATTACTTCGGCGATGGAAAATCAGACGGTAACGCAACTCAGCGGGCGCTACTGGGGGGCAAAGGGGCCAATCTGGCCGAAATGAGCAACATTGGCCTGCCAGTCCCTGCCGGCTTCACCATTACCACCGAAGTTTGCACCTATTACTACGCCAACAGCAAGCAATATCCCCCGGAATTGGTCGCCCAGGTTGATGAAGCGATGACCAAAGTCGAAAAATCGATGGGGAAAAAGTTCGGCGACGTAGACAACCCGCTGCTGGTCTCCTGCCGATCTGGTGCCCGCGATTCAATGCCCGGGATGATGGACACTGTCCTCAACATCGGATTGAACGATACAACCGTTTTGGCCCTGGCCAAGGCTTCCGGCAACGAGCGGTTTGCTTGGGATAGCTATCGGCGCTTCGTCCAGATGTACGGCGACGTCGTGCTGGGGATGAAGCCCGAAAAGAAGACCGACATCGATCCATTCGAAGAACTGCTCGAAAAGAAGAAGCATGCAGCGGGTGTCCATGTCGACAGCGATCTGTCCGTGGCTCATCTGAAGGAACTGGTCGCCGAGTTCAAGTCCGCCATCAAGAGCCGTACCGGCAACGATTTCCCAACCGACCCCAAGCAGCAGGTTTGGGGAGCAGTGGGAGCCGTGTTTGGTAGCTGGATGAACGACCGCGCAATGGTTTATCGCCGCACTTACGGCATCCCTCACGAATGGGGCACAGCCGTTAACGTGCAGGCAATGGTCTTCGGTAATCTGGGTGACGACTGCGCCACCGGCGTGGCACTCACCCGCGACGGGGCGTTGGGTGTTCCTGGATACTGTGGCGATTACCTGATCAACGCTCAAGGCGAAGACGTTGTCGCCGGGATTCGGACCCCGAAGCGAATTGAAGAGACTCTGGCCAAGGAGATGCCCAAGGCCTTCGCCGAACTCGATAGCATCGGCAAGATTCTCGAAGGTCACTACAAAGACGTGCAGGACATCGAGTTCACCGTCGAGCGCGGCAAGGTCTACATGCTGCAGACCCGTAACGCCAAGCGGACCGGTTTTGCCGCTGTGCGAATTGCGGTCGACCTGGTTGATGAAGGAAAGATCAGCGAAAAGGAAGCGCTCTCGCCTAAGCGAATTCCCGCTGATGACTTGAATCAGTTGCTGCAGCCTGTTTTTGATTTGGCCGGTAAGAAGGCTGCTCAAGATGGCGGGCGATTGCTCACCACTGGCATCAACGCCGGTCCAGGTGCCGCGTCAGGCAAGATCGTCTTTCATGCCGACGAAGCTGAAGCGATGTTCCTGAAGGACGAACGGGTTGAAATCGTTTTGGTTCGTCGCGAAACAACTCCCGAAGACCTTCGCGGGATGAAGGTTGCGAAGGGGATTCTCACTGCGTTCGGTGGTGCCAGCTCTCACGCCGCTCTCGTCAGCCGCCAGATGGGTAAGGTTTGCGTCGTTGGTGCATCCGAGCTGTCGATCGACTACGAAAAGGGGACCGTCAGCGTCGGCGATAAGGTCCTGAAGGAAGGGGACTACATCAGCATCGATGGGTTCACCGGCCAGGTCTTCTCGGGCAAGGTTGACACCAAGCCCAGCGAAGTGATTCAGGTTCTCGTCACCAAGACCTTAAAGCCTGAAGAGTCTCCAACCTATCAGCGGTTCGCCAAGCTGATGAGCTGGGCGGACAAGTATCGCAAGCTGCGAGTGCGAACCAACTCCGACGAACCAAAACAAGCTGTGGAAGCGGTTGCCTTTGGAGCCGAAGGGATTGGTCTGTGCCGAACCGAGCACATGTTCTTTGATCATGTCGATGAGTTCCGCGAAATGATTTTGGCTGGTGACCTCGAAACGCGACAGGTCGCTTTGAAGAAGTTGCTCCCATTCCAGCGAGGGGACTTCGCCGGGCTGTTCCGGGCGATGGAAGGTCGTCCCGTTACGATTCGTGTGCTCGACCCACCGCTGCACGAGTTCCTGCCACACGACCACGCTTCGCAATCTGCCCTGGCCCAGAAGATTGGGATCTCGGTTGACGCGATTTCGCGTCGAGTACACGAGTTGCACGAATCGAACCCCATGCTGGGCCACCGCGGTTGCCGCTTGGGGATCGTTTTCCCCGAGATCACTGCGATGCAAGCGCGGGCGATTTTCGAAGCGGCCTGTGAAGTGAAGAAGTCGGGTGTCGACGTTAAGCCAGAAGTGATGATCCCGCTGGTTGGCTTCTTGACCGAGTTCAAGGACCAGGAAAAGGTGATTCGGGCACAAGCCGACGCGGTCTTCAAGGAAACCGGCGTTACCGTCGACTACATGGTCGGCACGATGATCGAAGTTCCTCGGGCTTGTGCCGTTGCCGATCAGATTGCCAGCGGGGCCGAGTTCTTCAGCTTCGGGACGAACGACCTCACCCAGACAACCCTGGGGATGAGTCGCGATGATTACGGCGGCTTCATCAACCACTACAAGGAAAACGACATTGTTCCAAACGATCCATTCCAGACGGTCGATCAGGATGGGGTTGGTTCATTGATGAAGATGGGTGTGGAAAAAGGACGCAGCAAGCGCAACAACCTGAAGATCGGGATCTGCGGTGAACATGGTGGCGACCCCGCCAGCGTGATGTTCTGCCACCGGATTGGTCTCGACTATGTGAGCTGCTCACCACGCCGCGTCCCCATCGCTCGTTTGGCCGCAGCTCAACAAGCCTTGGCTGATGAAGCGAAGTAGTCTTCGCTGAATTCGCTGAGTGACGAAACTAGGGCAAGCCGGTGGGGTAACCTACCGGCTTGCCTTTTTTGCTTGTTTTCGGCCGATCATAAAGAGAAAAGCCGCCCACCGCGAAATTCAGCCTCTAGGGCCAGCGAACTTCGGCCTTTCCAGGTGGGTCTCTAGTGTCCAATTGTTAAGGTTTTTGCATCAAACGGGCTTTTCGCATGGCCCGTGGCACGCTAACATCTGTCAAGTGTTGACCGTTTTTTTCCGCCCCGGTTTTTGGTGCGTCGAGAAATGAT
>JAIXVG010000172.1 GCA_027483145.1 Planctomyces sp. | reverse complement strand
TCAAAACGCTCAACCGTTTCCCGATAGCGATTGAGAGCTTCGCGCGGCGATTGACCGTTCACCGGTATCGTCTCAGGAAGTGTAGGGGACCCTGCCGGCATCGACCGGGTTTCGATCGCCTTCCGCAGCATTCCAGGTGCGACCGTATTACGCAGCAGAAACACAATGAGGCTTTGCGGAAAGCTGACCGGCGGAAACCCATCCAGGCAGTACCGCATCCAGATTTCCAAATGGCTGCAGATCGCGGCCAAATCCCACTGGCCGGCCTGCTGATACCCACTCAATTCAAGCTGCTCCATATACCTGACGACATCGTCCAGCGACTGCAGTTGTTGGAGCTTCGTCAGCAATGGATCGTTCATGGTGAATGGTCCAAAAGATCAGGAAGATTGAGCCTCGAAAGTTGATTTATCAACACAGTCACGCCGTAAACTGTTTCCCAGTCAATTGTTCAAATGCTTCGACGTACTTGGCACGAGTCTGCCAGGCGACTTCATCAGGCAACCGCGGTGGTGGGCTATCTTTATCCCACCCCGATCGATCGAGCCAATCCCGCACGAACTGCTTGTCGTACGAAGGCTGCGACCGTCCAGGCTGATACAACGCGGCTGGCCAAAAACGCGAGCTGTCGGGAGTTAGAACTTCGTCAATCAAATAGACTTCACCATCGAGTACTCCAAACTCGAATTTGGTGTCGGCAATGATGATCCCGCGCGTGAGGGCATAGTCGGCTGCGGTCTTGTAGACCAACAAGCTTAGTTCCTTCAGTCGACTTGCCATATCGTGCCCCACGGTGTCGACCATCACCTGAAACGAGATATTCTCATCATGCCCGGTCTCAGCTTTGTGGGCTGGTGTGAAGATTGGCGACGGAAGCTGGCTCGATTCGACTAACCCCGGTGGTAATACTTCTCCACACACAGTTCCCGACTGCTGATACTCTTTCCAACCAGAACCAGCCAGATACCCGCGGACAACACACTCGATCGGAACAACCTGGGTCTTGCGAACAATCATGCTTCGGCCACTGAGCACCTGCACGTCGGTCCCGGCTGGAAGAGGCAACTGCGATAAATCTGAAGTGAGCCAGTGATGCTTGACCCCCAGCTTCCCAAACCAGAACTCGCTCAGCCTGGTAAGAATCGTCCCTTTGTCAGGAATTCCGGTCGGCAAGATCCAATCAAAGGCCGATAGGCGATCGGTCGCGACAAACAACAGTCGATCGCCAAAATCGTACACATCGCGAACCTTCCCGCGCTTGGGGGTCAGTCCTGGTATTTGGCTATTCGTCAGCGGTAACGACATCACAAAATCTTCATTCATTCAACATCGGCTAGTCCAATTTGTATGGGGATGACGCGACGCCCCTTGCTCGGATTACGCTTGTGCCACTCGCCAATGATCTAGGTCGGGACTTTCGCCAGCTCGGCCTGCTTTCGGGCAGTAATCTGTTCGATGATTGCCTCAACGGCTGACGCGACTGCCAGCTTGCTGGCCTCGGCCTCATTTCGCCACTTGAGCTCAACCACCCCTTCCTTCAACCCCTTCCCACCAATCACAACGCGCAATGGAATCCCGATCAGATCCCCATCCTTGAATTTCACCCCTGGCCGCTGGTCGCGATCATCAAGCAGAACATCAACCCCTCGCCCTTTCAGTTCCTGATAGAACCGATTGGCAACGTTCATCGTCTCTTCATCGCTCACACTAACTGGCACCAGCAACAACTCGAACGGGGCAATCGACAATGGAAAAAGCAAACCATTCTCATCGTGCTTCGTCTCTGCCAACGAAGCCACAATGCGATTTACTCCAATCCCATAGCAACCCATAATCACGGGCTTACGGGCTTCGGTTTCGTCATCAAAATTGCAGTCGAGTGCAACGGTATACTTCGTTCCCAACTTGAACACGTGACCCACTTCAATTCCGTGAACCAGTTCAAGTGTCCCATCCCCACGCGGGCTGGGGTCTCCGGCTGCCGCATTCCGCAGGTCAAACGTTTCATAAACCCCGCCAGCCACGGGAAGTTCGAAGTCCCGTCCCAAGACTACTCCCCGCAGGTGATAGTCTTCCGCGTTCGCACCGGTAATCGCTCCGGGAATCAGTGGCACATCATGATCAGCCACCACCCGGCACTTAATCCCGACCGGCCCGGCAAACCCAATCGGTGCGCCAGTCACGCTGAATACTGTCTCAGCATCAGCCATTTCCAAGCTCTTGGCACCTAGAGCGCGGCGAATCTTTCCCTCGTTCGCATCATGATCACCCCGCAGCAGCACGGCTACTGGAGCATCATCAGCCTTAAAGATGAGGGTCTTGATCATCTGCTGCGGCGTGCACTTCAGTAGTTTGCAAACCGCCTCAATCGAACCCATCTGCGGCGTGTGAATCTTCTCGAATGCAGGCAAGCCACTTTCCACAGCCTTCACCACAGCAGCCGATCGGCCGGTTTCGGCCCGTTCCAGGTTGGCTGCATAATTCGTTTTGCGGCAGTAGACGATCTGGTCTTCGCCATTCGCAGCAGGAACCATGAACTCGTGCGACGCATCACCGCCGATCGGCCCACTTTCCGCTTCGACCGCCAGGTAGTCGAGGCCGCAACGGGCAAAGATGCGGCAGTAGGCTCGGTACATCTGCTGATAGATCGTATCAAGTTGCTCCACGGTTGCACTAAAGCTGTAAGCATCCTTCATCAGGAACTCGCTGGTTCGAAGCACGCCAAAGCGCGGTCGCTCTTCGTTACGGAACTTGGTCTGAATCTGATAAACAGTAATCGGTAACTGGCGATAGCTGCTGATGTGCTTCGCCATTAGGTCGGTCACCACTTCCTCATGCGTCGGCCCCAATGCCAGATGCACCGACCGGTCGCCGCGGCGAATATGAAAGTTGATCAGCACATTGCCAAACGCCTCTTTGCGATTTGTTCGCTCAAACAAATCGATCGGCTGCAAGGCCGGCATGAACAGTTCCAAGGCACCAGCCGCATCCATCTCTTCGCGGACGATGGCTTCGACCTTCTTGATGCACCGCCAGCCAAGCGGCAAATAGGTATACGCCCCCGCCATCAACTGGCGAATCATCCCCGCTCGCAACATTAACTGATGGCTCGGAACTTCTGCATCAGATGGAGTTTCCTTCAGGGTCGGAATAAAGCTTTGGGACCAGCGCACAACTACATCCTTTTTTGTCAACCACCTGGCTCGAAACTTCCCACCTTGTGAAGCTTGTCCCAGCTACGATCGCATTTTCCCGGAGAAAAATGACCGGGTCTCCTCACCGAATTCGTCTGCGGTTGTACAATAGGATATAAGCCCTCTGCAATGGCGGTGGCCCTTGTTCCCACCCGCAGCCCCCACTACCATCGCGCCAGGCTTTCTGAAGGATCAGTATGGCCAAAAGAAACCCATATTGCCGCCAGGGGCCAATTGCACCGGAAGTCGAAGATAAGCCGAAACCGAAACGGTTCGCCAATCAAACTGGACCAGAATTCAGTCCTCTGACGCGAATCGCCAGAGAAGCAATCGCTTACGCCCAGTATTGATTGCCGCCAGTGTTTTCCGATTCTTGTCCCCGGTTTTTGATCTTCTGCGGCTGGCTTGCGCCGCTTTGCCAGCCGAACCGATATCGACTGACAAATGGCAAGAACCGATTTGAGAGCCCGGAAGTGCCTGTTTGAAACCCTTGAATTAACTGGGCGATGTCGCCGCGTCAGACGTTCTCGGGTAAGCTCTGAGAGCCATTTCAAAACCCTCTGGCAGAAAAGTCGGGACTGTGACTTGCTGAGCGAGACCTTTCACTAACCGGGTTTTGAAATAGTCTCTCGGTCCAACGCCAGATCTCACGCCTCATTGAAAGCCACCCATGCCGCGCAAGTTTGTTAATGAATTCAAGGACGGCGACGTGGTCGATGGGGTCTTCCTTGTTGCCGACAAGCAATTGCGGGCCAATCGTAATGCTGCTCTCTATTTGTCGGTCGACCTGCGCGACAAAACCGGGTCCATCAACGCTCGGATGTGGAACGTCACCGAAAACTCTGTCAGCCATTTTCAAATTGGCGAGTACGTCCGCGCTAAGGGTAAAGTGCAGGTCTTTCAAAGTTCGCTGCAAATCATCGCGACCCATTTTGATACCGTCGACGCTGGCAACGTCGACCCAGAAGACTTCACTCAGCAAACTAGTGCTGATGTCGAACGGATGAAGGCCGAGTTGCTGGCCCTGTTACGAACGGTCGAAGCTCAGCCCCTTAAGACTCTGCTGGAACTCTTCTTTGCTGACGAACCCCTTATGGCAGAATTCTGCCAGACCCCGGCCGGAGTGAAGGCTCACCACGCTTATCAAGGGGGCCTTCTAGAGCACGTGTTGACACTGGCGAACCTGGCCGACAAAGTGAGTCAGGTTTACCCCAACCTGTCGCGCGATCTCCTTCTTTGTGGCGTCTTCCTGCACGATATTGGCAAAACTCGCGAGCTAACCAGCGACGCCGGTTTCGCATACACCGATGAGGGGCAACTGCTGGGCCACCTCAACATTGGCGTCGAAATGCTTTCCGCCAAGTTGGCCATCTACGAAGCCCAATCGCACGAGCCTTTCCCCGAAGAGTTGATCTACCGCCTAAAACACCTCATTCTGAGCCATCACGGGAGCTACGAGTTTGGCAGCCCGCGGCTTCCGATGACTCCAGAAGCGATTACCCTCCACCTGATCGATAACCTCGATGCGAAGGTCCACGAATTCTCTCGCGCTATTGCCGATGATCCCAATAGTGATTCTCATTGGACCTTGTTTAACCCACGACTTGACCGCAAAATCTTCAAGGGGGCTAAACTAGCCTGAACCTCCACGACACGCGCAAAAGTCAACGAGTTCGAAAGCTTGCAAAGTCCGATGCATAGAGCGGTTTTCAGGCCACCGAACGCGAATCGGACGTTTTGGAAATCGCGAAAGTCTGTCGCAACTAACTAAATTCTGATACTTCCACTTCCGCATGAAACTCTCTCGCAAATCTGACTATGCCTTGCGGGCACTGATGACTCTCACCGCTCGGGTGGGAGAAGGTCCGATTTCAATTCGAGAGTTGTCCGAAGTCAATGACGTCCCCCGCCGCTTCCTCGAACACATCATGCTCGACTTGAAGAGCCGAGGCTGGGTGAAAAGCATCCCCGGCCGCGATGGTGGCTTTGTCCTCGGAGCACCTCCCGAGTCGATTACCATGGGCCAGGTGGTCCGGCATTTCGACGGAATTCTGGCCCCGATTCCGTGCGTTTCGACTTCGCATTACGAAGCCTGCTCGCAGGAAGCCCACTGCCGATTTCGCCGGGTTCTACTCGACATTCGTAACTACACGTCGCAACGCATGGACGCCGCGACCCTGGCAGACGTTTACCGTGGTGCCCCCGTGACCAGGGCCGAAGTTTTTTCCGCCGCGTTCATCGAAGGGGACGGAATTTAGCTCGCCCAGAGCAACCAATTAGCGATGGACCACCCGGTCACCTGGCAGGCGTGCTGCTAACTCGCAGGATCTTCGGTCGTTGCCTTTTGCAACTGCTCCAGCATCTGATCAAGCCGGAACGGTTTGTACAGGAAATGCTTAATCCCAGCCTGCCGAGCCTTTACAATCGTATGCAGCGGGTCATAGCCATAACTGGTCATCAGAATCAGCGGAACTGATGTGTTCACTTTCCGCAAGGCTTCCACACACTCGAACCCGACCGTATCGGGAAGGCGAATGTCAGCCAGAACGGCATCATACTTAGCCGTTCGCATCATCACCGTTCCTTCGTTGCCAGTCGTCGCCGATTCAACGTCATAACCAAACCGGGCCAGCAAATCGTTGGCGGCCTGCATGATTTTGACGTCATTGTCCACCACCAGAATTCGCTTCCGCTTTCCCCCCCAGCCCCCTTGAGGAGGGAGTGTTGTCTGCCCTGGTGCGGAAGGGCGAATGGTATCCCCCACCTTGTGAATGAGCTGCCTGATGCCACGGACATTGTCGAGCAAGCGCTGCAACCGCTCGAGCACTTCGGGCGAGTGCCCCATGTAAACTTCTTTGATCCACGCGGCATCATTCAAAATCGAGTTCAGCGGGAGCGCGACTTCTCGCAAAATCATTTCAGTGCTTTGATTGACCGTCGTCTGCTTCTCAGCCACTAACAGATCGAGCGTATTGAGCGCAACCGCCACTTCCCGGCCAAAAAGCTCCAGAAACTGCAAATCCTCGGTTTGAAACGTCCCGGGCTGCGAACCTTCGACGTTGAGCGTCCCTTGAACTTCATCATGCAGAATCAGCGGAACGGTGAGCGAACTACGGGCACCCAATGCCCCCTGCAAATAAAGCCGATCATTCGTTGTATCGGCACACATGTAGCTGCGGCCTGTCGCGGCCACCCAACCCGTGACTCCATTGTTCTCTTCGCTG
>JAIXVG010000543.1 GCA_027483145.1 Planctomyces sp. | reverse complement strand
TCTGCCGAAGCGGGACTCAAAACGGCTAATGACCAGAAAACGGCAGCCGAGCAGAAAGTGAAAGCAGCGGAAGAAGCGACCAAGGTGCAGAATTTGAACTCGATCGAGTCAACGTCCCCGATTATTCTTGAGGTTCGTCCGTTTACCGTTACATGTACCGCAGCCCCGGCTAACAATGGGGAGTGGAAACTTGGTGAAGAACTTGAGATTAAAGTCGATGTTACTCGCCACAATGGGTATGAAGGCCCGGTGAAGGTGGAGTTGATCAGCTCGCCACTGGTGAAGGGGATTTCAGCCGAGCCAGTAATGGCCGGTGCGGGTGTGAATACGGTGCAACTGAAGGTGAAAGCGGCTGCCGATGCGACTGAAGGAGTGGTCACTTATGCTGCTGTCAGGGTAAGTGGCGAGCTTGAGGGCCAAGCTTCAAGCGATGCGGCGATTAACATTAAGACCGTGAAGCCGTAGTGGGTTTCTGCAGTTAGACAAACGCGGGTTGGATGCTTTGGGTTCGGCCAGAGCATCAGTGGATGGAAACTCAGTTTTCATCGCACTGGCGAAGCCATTGGCACCAAGAGACATTCCCTATCTGAATGATTCGTTACGCTAGGTCGAGGTCTTTGAAATAGCAGGACGTTTTGTTTGAGATACAAAGCCGGCTATTGGACCGAGTAAACTTCGCTCAAAGTTGGCTGGCACAGTCTGTTTTCAGGATTCGAAGACAAGAACCCGACGATTGGCATTGTCGGCTCGGCTGGGTTTTAGAAGATTTCGACTAAGTCTGTTGCCCTAAGCAAGGAAAGAACGAATGACGACTGAATCAGGCAGCAGACGCGTGATGGCCGGTCAGATCGCCCAATCCACAAGCCCTGACCGCACAAGATCCTTCTTTCTATTGATGGTGATGCTTGTATGTGCGAGTTCGGCTTTGCCATCCAGCTTTGGTGATGAGGTTCCTGGACCTGTTCAGCCGGAGACTGTGACGCTTGGTCGCCCGGTCGATTTTGATTTGGATGTTTATCCATTTCTCGATGCGAAGTGCATGGCCTGTCACAACAAGGCCGTTCAAGAAAACGACCTGATCCTGGAAGACGTCGCTGCGATTTTGAAAGGTGGAGCGAGTGGCCCAGCCGTTGTGGCGGGGGAGCCTGACAAAAGCCTGCTGTATCAATTAGGGGCGAGAGTCAACGAACCAGTAATGCCCCCCTTACCCAACAAGGTCTCTAGTTCACCCCTGACGCCGCGCGAAGCGGGCCTATTGCGGCAGTGGATTTTAGAAGGGGCCAAACCAGGATCCGGGCGAGTTGAAGCGGAGATTGCCTGGCAGCCGATTCCCAGCCAATTGAAGGCCGTGTACGGCGTTGGCTTATCGAGTGATGGGCACTTTGCTGCCTGCAGCCGGGCCAATCAACTCGACATTTACGATGTCATGAGCGCAACACATGTCGGGCGCCTGGTTGATCCGGCTCTTGCTTCGTTAGAACTGAATGGTCGGCCGTTCTATCCCAGAGGAGCGGCCCATCGCGACCTGGTTCATTCCCTGGCCTATAGCCCAGCGTCACATCTGGTGGCGACTGGCAGCTATCGCGAAGTGAAACTCTGGAGCCCGGTTGCTGGTCGACAGCTCATGCGAATGGCCTTGCCTGCGGGGTCTGGTCCGGTCGCAATCAGTCCCGATGGGGTTTGGGCTGCAGCGACCGTCGAGGGGAACGCCATTCAGCTATGGAATGTGAACGCCAATACGGCAGGCCCACTACTGTCGGGACATCAAGCGGCAGTGACGGCTGTTTGTTTTTTGCAGAATGGTCAGCAGCTACTGACTGCTGCGGATGATAAGTCGATTCGGCTTTGGTCGACTGTCGATGGTCAACTTGTTGGGCAGTTGGCGGTCCCTTCTGCAGTCAATTGTTTGTTGATTTCCAAAGATGACAGTCGCTTTGCGTCGGGCCACGATGATGACTTGGTTCGAACATGGGGATTGCCATTCGGCCCGCTGCCGGCTGCGATCGACGGGCAGCCCGTTCCTGATTCTGTTCCAACCGCAACATACCAGGCAGCGGGGGCTGCACCGGTGACCAGTTTGGCCTGGGTGGAACCAGCTGGTAACGAGTTTCTGGTGGGGGGGACGGATGGGCAGGTTCGCCATTTTGCGATTGATAACCCCAACCCGCTGCGAACCCTCAATCATGGTGGACCGATCACGGGGGTTGCTTGTCGCGCTGATGGTCAGCAATTTGCGACGATCGGCGCGAGTTGGGCCAAGTTTTGGAAGGCGACTGGTGAACAGCAAGCCGAGATGCGGTACGACTTCGAGCAAGAGCTTAAGATCAACAAGGTGGCCGATGCTGAACAGGCCGTCAAGATGCAGATGACCCGGGCTGAAGGAAAACTGTTCCTTGCCAATCAGGCGTTGACCGAGCGAACTGAGTCGCTGGCGAAATCGAAAGAGCAGATTCCAGTCGCTGAGAAAGCGCTGGCCGATGCGACCGAGAAGAAGAAGGGGGCCGACCAAGCCCAGGCGACTGCCGAGCAAGAGCTCGCCGCTAAGACCGACGATGAAGCATTGAAGAAGAAAGTGGCTGACGCCATCGCAGCGGTGACGATGGCTGCAGCTGAAATGAAAAAAGGGATGGACCTGGTCGACTCGGCCAATCGAGGGCTGATTCAGTCGGAAAAAGGATTGGCGAGCGCTACAGAAAACCAGCAATTGGCCAAGGCCGAAGTTGAGCGCCTGACCGCCGCTAAGGGGCAGGCCGAGCAGTTGACTGTCGCAGAGCGGGGACTGCAGTTTACCAACGACAAGCCGATGCTAGCGCTGGCTTACACCGCGGATGGTCGCAGTTTGGCGACTGCGGGAGAAAAACAGCTCGTTCAGCTTTGGAACACAACTACTGGAAAAGGGACTGCCAAATTTGCTGATCAAGGAGCCGCGATTAGAGCCTTGTTCCTGCGGGGAACGCGGCTATTTGCGATTGGGCAGGATCGATCACTGGTCATTACCGAAAGCGGAGGGAATTGGGAGCTTGTTCGTCGCATTGGGCCTGGCGCCAATGACCCGGTTGGGTTTCGAGGTTCGCTTTTGGGAGGCCGCGTGGTGTCGGTGGCGTTTAGTCCCGATGGAAAGTGGCTGGCTACTGGGGGTGGCGAGCCATCACGATCGGGCGAGCTGATGGTCTGGAATGTGGAAACAGGTGAGCGGGTGCACAACTTCCCGAACGCCCATAGCGATACGGTGAATGCGATTGCCTTCTCGGCTGATGGGGCTTATCTGGCGACCGGGGCGGCTGACAAGTTTGTCAAAGTTCACGAGCTGGCGACAGAGCGGCAAACGAAGTCTTTCGAAGGGCATACCAATCACGTGCTGGGTGTCACCTGGAGAGGAGATGGGGGCCTTATTGCCAGTTCTGGAGCAGACAACGCCATCAAGATCTGGAACGTCGACACCGGAGAGCAGGCTCGCACCATTAACAACTATGGCAAGCAGGTGACATCGATTCAGTTCATTGGTCTCAGCGACAACATTGCAAGCTGTTCGGGTGACCGCACGATTAAACTGCACCGGGCAGGGGATGGGGGAAACTATCGTGGAATTGGCGGAATTCCCGACTACCTGTACTCGCTGGCGATTTCGAGGGACGAAGCCATTCTGCTGACTGGTTGCGAAGATGGCGTACTGAGACTTTACGACGGCCGGAATGGGCAACTTCTGCATCAGTTCGCTCCGCCGCCCGAGCCTGTCGATCAACAGGCGGCGCGGTAAGGCTGGGGCTTATGGCTCGGTGCCGTTCTGGCCCCATTCATAGGCCAACTCGACCAGTACATTGGCTGCTTGTTCCATCTCTTCGACACTGGTCCATTCCAGCGGGGAATGGGGGTTGTGTTCGCCGGTGGAAAGGTTCGGGCAAGGGAGGCCCATCGCGGTGAGCAGCGAGCCATCGGTGCCGCCGCGAATGATCGACTTCTGTGGAGTGAGGCCGCAGGTTTGGATGGCTCTTAACGCGAACTCTATGGCTCGCGGTTCCAGTCCCAGTCCTTCGCGCATGTTGCGATACTGAGGGCGAGTTGAAAGCTCGATCTTTGCTTCCGGGTAGTCAGCAGCCACACTGTCGATGATGGTTTGCAAGAGCTTTGCTTGCTCTGCCAGGGCCAGTGTTTCGAAGTCTCGTAAGATGAACTTCACATGGGCTTCCGCGACACCCCCTTCGATCTCGTAGGGATGGACAAAGCCCTGCCGCTCGTCAGTCGTTTCAGGGGACAATATGCGGGCTGGCAGACGAGTGATGATCTCCGAGAGGATTTTGATGGCGTTAACCATCACCCCTTTTCCAATCGATGGGTGAGTGTTAATGCCAACCACCCGAATGGTGGCCTGGTCGGCAGAAAAGGTCTCGCAATCGACAGTCCCTGTGCCCGAGCCATCCAGCGTATAGCCGCAAACGGCATTCAGGCGTTCGAGTGTCAGCTTGGCAGTTCCGCGACCAATCTCTTCGTCGCAGGTAAAGCAGAGCCGAATCGGCCCGTGTGGCTTTTGCGGGTTAGAGATCAATCGCGCTGCGGCTGTCATAATCGCAGCGATTCCAGACTTATCATCTGCCCCCAGCAGCGTGGTACCGTCAGTTGTGATGAGCGTGTGCCCGAGGCAAGTTAGTAGCTCCGGGAACTGGTTTGGCGAGAGAACCAGAGACGGGTTCCCGGGGAGAACCAGGTCCTGGCCCTGATAGTTGGGGTGAACCTGAGGATTGACGTTCGTCGACGAGTACTCGGGGGATGTATCAACGTGGGCGACCCAGACGATTGCTGGAACGATCTCGCCAGGTGACAACCCCCACGCGGGAATCGTGGCAGTCACGATACCAAATTGATCGAAGACGATCTCGCTCAGACCTAACTCAAGGCATTCATTGGCCAGGAGTTGACTGAGGACCAGTTGCTTCGCGGTGCTGGGATAAGTCGAACTACTATCGTCGGCCTGCGTATCGAGCCGAACATAGCGGAGGAAGCGATCAAGCAGGCTGTCGGTCATGAGGAGACTCTTCGTAGAATTCTTCAACGTCATTTGGACGTTTAGTGCGAAGGATGAATCAACTAATGGTGTGGCTCAACGTCGGTGAACGTGGCGAATGTCGATGTCATTTCCAAACCTAAGAACCCAACCATTGGCGTGGTCGGGTCGGCTCAGATTTGCAGACTTGTTCTTAGAGCTTATCCCAGAACCCTCTGATGCAATGGTATTTCACAGTCAAAATCGGGTTTTCAAACAAGCACAACCGAGATCTCGGATAGGTCCTTAATGGTCGGGAGTTGGAACTTCAATTGCATGTGCCCGCGTTGCCTTCTTTTCGGCCCGCATTTGCAACAGTTCAATCATGAGCGAGAACGCCATCGAGAAGTAGACGTACCCCTTGGGAATCTCATAGTGGAAGGCTTCACCCAGTAACAAGACCCCAATCAT
>JAIXVG010000309.1 GCA_027483145.1 Planctomyces sp. | reverse complement strand
GGGTTGATGATTGGTTGCTGGAAACATCCACAGCCGTGGCTGAAGCGGTGGGGAACGGTGGTGGCCATTTCGGTTTGTCTGCAGATTGTGCTGGGGATTGTCACCTGGGCGACCCGCTATGGGTATCCGATGTTTGGTATTGTGGCGGTTCAACAGTCGTCTCCCCAGATGCTGCTTCGCTCGTTCCATAAAGTTTTTGGGGTGATCACGTTCATGACGGCTGTGGTCGCCATCGTTCGGCTATGGCGGATCGCTTCGCTTGCAGATGGAGTGGTATCGCACAACTCATTTGGAGTTGCCGGGGCTTCCCTCTCTCAGCCCGCTTTGACAACCGGAAAGGGGGCTGTATGACAACAACTTTGCACCGTGATACTGACACTGGCTCGGCAATTGACAAAAACTCCGTGGACATACCGATTGATCAGCCGATCTCAGCCACGGGTCTGTCACTACCCCTTTTAGCATCAACCGAGAATGACTTGTCAGATGGCCCAACACTGCGGACGCCGCGTGAGGTGGTGAATAGCTATCTTGAAATCGCGAAGCCGCGGATTGCGTTGATGGTGCTGATCACGGTGCTGATGGGTTACGCACTGGCCGCAGATGCCAATTGGAACTTGTCCCTATTGACGCTGACGTTGGCAGGCGTGGCCATGGTGGCCATCAGTTCGTCAGCATTCAATCAATGGTGGGAGCAACTGACTGATCGTCAGATGCAGCGAACTAAAGGACGGCCTCTCCCTTCGGGAAAAATGGATTCGAGCGAAGTCTTGTTTCTAGGAGGACTGCTGGGAGTGGTTGGTCTGTCAATCTTGTCTTACTCAGCAGGGATGACCACCACCCTGTTGGCAGCAGGAACACTTGTTTCCTATTGTGTCATTTATACCCCACTGAAGCCCTATAGCTCGCTGTGTACGATTATCGGAGCGATCCCAGGAGCCATGCCGCCCGTGCTCGGCTGGACCGCTGCTGGTGGCTCACTTGGTAAAGAGGCCTTAGCACTATTCCTGATTCTATTTGTGTGGCAGTTTCCGCATTTCATTGCGATCGCCTGGAAGTACCGCGATCAATACGCGGCTGCGGGCCTTAAAATGCTTCCGACTGTTTCAACCGCTCCCCGGGCAACCGGGCTATTGGCGTTTGCATACTCGCTGGCCTTGATTCCAGTGAGTTTGCTCCCCACGCTGTGGGAGTTGGCGGGAACGCCCTATTGTGTGACGGCATTGGTATTGGGTCTGGCCTATGCCTACTCGGCTTTTCGCTTCGCCCAAGGCGAAACACTCAAGACGGCCAGGGGGGTTATCCTTACTTCGGTCATCTATTTGCCGCTGCTTTTGGGCGCCCTGGTGATCGACCATTTCTGCTTGCGATAAGACCGCACTCTGACACTCACGGTTCTATCGGACTCGCATCACTCTCAAACTTTCTCTTTCAGAGCAGTTAGTCTTCGGATGACACATACCGCACCGACTCCCGCCCTTCGCATGGGAATTCCCATCCCTCATGGCAAGTTGGGCATGTGGCTGTTCCTTGGTACGGAGATCATGTTCTTTACGGCGATTGTGGGAACCTACATCGTCATGCGGCTTGGTTCACGCGGCTGGCCAACTGACGTCAACGTGACTTATATCAATGTTTATCTTGGTGGCCTGAACACGTTCGTGCTGATCGTCTCGAGTTATTTTGTGGTGCTGGCCCACGATTCGATGCACGACAAGAACTATTTTCAGGCTCGCAAGTTCCTGTGGTGGACGGCCCTTTTGGGGGTAGTCTTTCTGGGAATCAAGGGGATCGAATACAAGGGGAAGTTCGATCATGGCATTCTGCCCGGCAAGATAGCCGAAACCAATCGGCAGGCCATGACGATGATGGTCGACCAGTTGACAAACACCTACGACAGGCAATTAGCGGCACTCGCTCCGAAGGGAACACCTGTCGCGGACCAGGCAACCTTGCTGACAGCCGAAATGAATAGGCTCTCGGATAAGGGTGACCGATCCCCGGCAGATGAGGCCCGGCTTGCTCAACTGAAGGCTGTCGCGAAGCTGGAATTAGCAGCAAACAACCTGCGAGACCACGTGCGGGCCGAAGTGACGCTCGAATTGCCGCAGGATCAGCTCAACGCGTTGCGTGCCCAGTCAATGACCGACTCGGCTGTCACTCGGCCTGCTGCCATTAAGCTGGAAGAGGTGCAGCACTTTATTGAAGACTTACATCACGATACCGAGCTGGCACCACTGGTTGGCCACTTACACCCAATCACTCCCATGCTCTACGGGAACTTGTTTGCTTCCAACTACTTTTTCATGACCGGCTTTCATGCACTCCATGTGGTGATTGGCCTGATTCTGTTTGGAGTCGTTCTGGTGCCCGGTCGACTTAGTGCGTCATGGTCCCTGTATGTCGAGAACGTGGGCCTTTATTGGCACTTTGTCGATCTTGTCTGGATTTTTCTGTTTCCGCTGATTTACATCGTTCAGTGGTAGGCGTTTTTGGGCTAAACCCAAAGCCCGATGATGCGGCCACGCTGTCACGATAAGTTTGGACGCTTAACACCACGCTTGCTGCCGAATGATCGGTTGTTAGCGATAAACAATATGGATGAAGCATGTCGTCGGCTGCAACTGAAGCACAGTCCCATCGTCAGACCTACTTTCGGGTCTTTGTGGCGCTATGCGTGTTGACTGCTCTGTCGGTCGCGGCTGACGCGATCAAGCTTTCGAACCCGTGGGTGCTACGGTCGATCATTCTGTCGATCGCCACGGCCAAGGCAATGTGCGTAATGCTCTTTTTTATGCATTTGAAGTTCGAAAAGGCATGGAAGTATCTGTTACTGGCACCAACAATTGTGCTGGCTATTTCGCTCCCCCTTGCATTGGCTTCGGACGTTGGGTTTGACTACTACATTGATGAGACGCCGCAGGCTGCGAGCTTCGAGCAGCAAAATCGCAACTGGGATAATCACAATGGGGCCAGTCGCATCGGTGACAATCGTGGTTCCGATCCGGCCACAAAAACTGACTCAGCAGCAACCACCAATCCCTGACCCTCACTGTGATTGAGCTCTGAAGAATAGCAGATCGATCGTGGCCAGCCGACGGGGATAGCCTGTACGGCCAGAGAAAAAGGGACTTGATGACCACGCTGCATGTCGACCAAGTCTCGTTCTGGTATGGCAGTCGGGCAGCCTTGTCGAACGTCACTTTCACTGTTGAAAAAGGTCATATTTTTGGAATTCTAGGTCCCAACGGGTGCGGCAAAACGACTCTGTTTCGACTGATCTCAACGCTCTTGCCGTTAACGCATGGCGACATAGTCGTTTTGGGGCAGTCAACGAAACAAAATGCTACGTGGGTACGACGGCAAATTGGGGTCACGTTTCAGGCTCCAAGCCTCGACTTGAAGCTTAGCGTCTACGAGAACCTGCGCTATCATGGCTGGGTCTATGGCCTCAGCGGCGAGCATTTGCAGGCTCGAATTGCGACCGTCTTGCGTGAGTTGGGGCTAGCTGACCGTAAAACTCAGATAGTTCAAGAGCTTTCCGGAGGCCTCAAGCGGCGAGTTGAAATCGCCAAAAGCCTGCTGCATGAGCCACCACTGCTGATTCTTGATGAGCCGGCGACAGGACTCGACCCAGCTGCCCGGCTTGAGTTGTGGCAGTTGTTAAATCAGTTACGCGAAGACCAGGGAATGACGATCGTCCTGACTACCCACGATATGGATGAAGCAGAGCGTTGCGATCAATTGCTGATTCTCAACCGAGGTCAGGTTGTAGCTCAGGCAACGCCATCTGCGCTAAAGGAAAGCTTAGGTGCGGCAACCCTGATGATGCATCATCCCGCACCTTCTGAAGAGTTATCAGTCGAAGTGTACGAGCTCTGCGGCCGACGGCCACGGGTCGTACCAGGAGGATTACGATTTGACTCCAATGCCGATCATGAACTCTTACTTCAGCTGGCTGCCCAGATTGGAAACGGCTTCACTGGCGTTTCATTTGGGCAGCCAACACTTGAAGACGTGTTTATTCAGAAGACCGGGGATCGCTTCAGGGAGGTTCAGCCTTAATGCAGCCTACCCAACGCTCAACCCTTTGGCTTCCGGCCTGGTCACTAGCCCAGCGTGAAGTGGTTCGCTTTTTACGGCAGCGATCACGATTGATTGGTGCATTGGGCCAGCCGATTTTGTTTTGGATTTTGTTCGGTGCGGGTCTGCAAGGAAGCTTTCGGGCAGACAACGGGGCCTCGTTTCAGGAGTATTTTTTTCCTGGTGTGGCAGTCATGATTCTGCTGTTTACGGCCATTTTTTCGACGATTTCCATCGTCGAGGATCGCCGTGAAGGGTTCTTGCAGGGAGTGCTAGCCTCTCCCGCATCACGGCTGGCAATTGTGCTGGGGAAGCTACTGGGGGGGACAATACTCGCTGTTTCGCAGGCACTCCTATTTCTTTTGGTCGGGCCTCTGTTGGGGAACATCGGGCTGATTGCGCCCGTTCAATTGGGCATTACGCTGGGCAACTGCGTTCCAGCAATTGGGTTTCTAGTCATACTGGGACTGGCCTTAACGGCACTGGGGTACGCCATCGCCTGGCAGCTCGATTCGACGCAGGGCTTTCATGCGATCATGAGCATTTTTCTAATGCCAATGTGGCTGTTAAGTGGAGCATTCTTCCC
>JAIXVG010000596.1 GCA_027483145.1 Planctomyces sp. | reverse complement strand
CGCCGATTCGTGAACTGGTGCTCGTGCACCAATGAGACTTGTGCCACACTCAGTCCGACGATGATGTAGCCAATCGTGCCCCCATCCTGAAAAAGCTGCCCAAGGCGAACCTGCGGCGCGGCAGATGGTTCGGCTGCATTAGCTGAATTTTGCCCCGGAGCGATTAGCGCCAGGACCGTTATGGCGATTAGCACGGCTTGGCGGGCGTTGCAGCTTGGCCGCTGCAAGAAGCGCAAGATTGGACCTAGTTGGCAGGACCATCGGCTGGCCCCGTTTTGTTGTTGGAAGTGAACGGCTTGCACGCAAACTCCTTTTCGCTGCGGGAATCTGCAAAGTGTACTACGCCAAGGGGTGCCGGCCTATTCCGAAGCTGGCAGTCGCTGTTTGAGGAGTTCCACAATTCCCGCATTAGCCGGTGGAAATTCGAGGCAAACGACTTCAGCCAAGTTGGCCCAGTAAAAGCCCCCCGATGGAGCGGGAACTGGCTCTGAGGCAGAACAGAGCCAGAAGTTCAGCTCGAGATTTGCGTGAGGGTACTCGTGCGAAACAGAGTGGAGCAAATCGACCGGGTTAACCCGCAGGCCAGTCTCTTCCAGGCATTCTCGCTGGGCGCATTGGGCCGACGATTCCCCCGAATGGCACTTTCCACCCGGAAACTCAGCGAATCCAGCAAGCGGGACCCCGACGGGGCGGACGCCCACGAGGAATTTTCCTTCCCACTCAACAACTGCGATTCCAATTTGAGTTGAGTGGATTTGGGGCATGGACTTTTAGTTGACTGCCGGGGGCGTCAGGCAGGAGGCTGGAGTATGGGGGGAACTCGGGCGGGGAAAAAAACTTAACGGAGAAAGGGCGCGCTTTGGTGCCGGGCAAAACTGCGGCCATTCAAAAAAAAGAGGCGGGAAGCTACCCCCAACCACACCTGAAAGCACAACGCTTAGGGCTGCTTCGGTTAGGACCTGACCCGGTTCACACGGCCTCACCGCAGCCAGGGGTAGCTTCTCGCCTCTGTCGTTTGAAATGATATCCGGCAGCAGAACTGTCGGCAATGGCTGGCGTTTTGGGGTCCACTAGCATCCCTTTTGGTCGTTCTCGTTACGCCGACCGTGCGTTTTTTCAAGGTTTTCCGGCGGGTTGGAAGCCATCAAGGTGGTTGGCAGCGGCCAGCCATAAACGCCACGTTCGCTCCTCGTAGCCAAAGTCCTGCCCGGTCAGCCGCTTGAGAGCAGCCAGCACCTCGGCGTTGCGGTGCGTCACTTCCACGAGGACTTCTTTCATACGGCGTGGAGGATTAAGCCCGGGAACCTCGGCAAAACCGACCCCGTACGGAAGTTGACCAGTCCGAAGCTGCATTTCGATATCAGGGGGAAGGGGAACACCCGTGGCGCCAAACGAACCATCGGTACCGAAGGCGATTCCTTCCTGCTTACCGACCGGCACCTGGACCTTGTAGCGATGCTTGGTTGATAGGGCATCGATAAGTGGATCGAGCGAAGCTTTATCTCCAACAGTTGCCAATGCGGTAGCAGCCCGGCAGACAACGACATTTTTGGAATGACGCAGTTCGCGAATGCAAAGGGGACGTGCGGTGGGGAATTGAGCTGGTTTGATCGCATCAAGCGCGGTTCGTCGTGTTTCAAGATTATCATCAAACAGTCCGGCCCGAATTAGCCCGCGCACAGGTCGGTCTCCACCGAGATTTCCCAGGGCCCGAACGCCAATCAGGCGTATTTCATCGACAGGTGAATCGAGCAGTAATCGGGTAATGGCGCTCGAAGCCATTGGGTCTACAACGCTGCTCAAGAATGTGATCGCCTGGCTGCGGCGCTCGGGATTGTTACCGTGAAGCCAGCCAGCCCAAAGCTTGATTTTGGGAAACCATTGCTGCTCTGCCTCTTGATTGCTGCTTGACTGCTCTAGGAGGTCGAGTTCTTGCTGCGTGACGTATTTCCCCTTGTACTTGTAGTACCCCTGACTGGCCATCAGTTCGTCACGATTGACCCATTCGCCATTGTGCCAGGTATCGCTCAGACCAACGTGTGCTTTTTCATGGTCGGGTTCGAACGACAGGAGCTCCAGCAACTGAAGTTGCCGCTGCTTGACAAGGCCTTTCTGGCGACACCATTCGGCTAGTTCCCAATGGGTTTCTGCGGAGGGAATGAGCCGCTTGACCCGGGTTTCGTATTCTTCGGCAGCGGGGGTGCGCGGGGCGATAAATTCGACGTGAGACTTAGTGATCGAGACTTCGACCCCATACGGGCTGAGAATTGTGATCAGGGGAGGTTGCGCGGCCTCTCCTTTGAGAGTGACCTTGGAAGACTTAACCACTTTTCCGCGAAGCTCCCCGCCGTTAGTCAGCTTCGCAACGTCGGCCCTGGCGGCGGAGCCAGCAGTCAGGAAAACCACTAACGAAAGAGCGACAAAGATTCGAGTAGACAGGGCCATCGAAACGAGACTCTCCAGGAATGCTTGCGGATAAGGGTGGTCCGAATGAGCGGGTTGTAGCGAAGTTCGGACCATTTCATCGACCTGGTTGGCGGCCCGGTTAGGACGATCTGCCGCAATTTCCCGCGTGCTCTGCAAGATTCGCTGAAACAAATCTGGATTCCGGGAAAGTCCCGTCTGTTCAAGGGTGTTTACATCCCGATAGGATTAGGATTACGCCGACATTCCAGAACCAGCCCTCAGTCTCACTGACTGCGGGTACGTTGACGGTAGAGGACCGATGCGTAACCCAACGCATCTTTCTCTGACGCGAATCCGTTTCTGAACTTCCTCTTAGACACGACGGTAAGATGTCGAACGCACGCGTTCAAATCCAAAATCGGATGTTTTTTGTTGGATTCATGATCCTGGGTTCCCTTTTGGGCCCGAGTCAGTCGAATTCTGCTTTCGCCCAGCGATCTACATCGGTGCTCCCGACTCAATCGGTTATGGGACAATTTGGACTGGAGCGGGCCTGGCAGGGTCAGGCGGTCTTGAACCCCAGCCGAGACATGATCGCTCACTTAACAATGGACGAGGATACCGTCTACGTCCAATCAACGGCCGGGGTGATTACCGCGTTTGGTGCCGAAGATGGACGGCAAATGTGGTCTCTACAACTGGGGGCCACCGATCAGCCACAAACCCCTGCGGTTTCGAATGAAACGCAGGTGCTGGTCATCGCAGGGTCGACTATGTATGCGATCGATCGGAACAAGGGAAAACTCTTGTACCGAATGCGGTTACCGGGTCAGCCCTCAACTGCTCCAACCCTCGATGAGATTCATGCTTATATTGGGACCATAGATGGCAGCGTTTACGCATTTAGCCTCGCCAAGATTCAGACCCTTTTTCAGGAACAACGGCTGCCCGATTGGTCGCTAGAGGCATTCGTATGGCGATACAAGACGGGTGGACAGATCAGCTCGCCACCAATGTCTGATGGTCGATTGGTTACGTTCGCCAGCCTCGATGGTTCCCTCTATGGAGTTGGAATGCGCGAGCGTGATCTGGTGTATCAGTTTGAAACTGACGGCCCGATCTCGGCACCAGTTGCCAAGTTGGGTAACTCGCTATTCCTCGCTTCCGAGGACCAGACGTTCTTCGCGGTCGATGGCCGCAACGGAGCGGTGTTGTGGGACTTTGCTTCACCTGTTCCGCTAAACAGCCAACCGGTTGTCGTGGGGAGTGATCTGTTTCTGGTGGCAGGGACATCAGGGATTTACGACTTGTCGGCCAAGACGGGGGCCAAGCGGTGGTGGCATCCCGGAATAACCAAGTTTGTTGGAGTGATCAACGATCGAGTTTTTGTGACCGACGTTGACATGAATCTGAACATGCTGGCCCGAAAAGACGGGGCACTATTGGGTAAGCTGCAGCTTCGTCACTTTCCCGTTCGAATCGCCAATGACCGGACAGACCGGTTGTTTGTTGCTACTACCAGCGGTCTAGTCGTTTGCATGAAGCCGAAGGATCGCATCTCGCCGGTCTACCATAAGTATCCGGATCGATTGCCACTGTTGCCTGAGTTTGCGTCAGATAATCCCAACCCCGAAGACATCCCCGGTGCTGGCGATTCGGGTGAGTCGAGCGAGATGATCGAAGAATAGGTCTCGCCGACTGCAACAGGTTACCGCAAGCTGCTGCGTTGCCGGGCTAAAAGGCCCGGCCCCACGGGGCTGAAATGGCCCGCTGGCTGGAAGCTCTTTGGCGCTTGCTGTTCGATTCCCTCGAAGCGGCTATGATTCGGCAGCCCCAGATTACCTGTCGCCTGGCTTTAGTCGACGGCCACTTTTCTGTAGTCTGACTTGGCTTGCCAGCAGCTCCCATTTCAATGGCACCCCATAGACTTTAGTCAGAAACCGACTTGAGGCACCGCAAGAGTTTGTTGCGGGAGGTTAATCGATGAGCTTATCGACAAAGGGAAGAGGATGACGGCCGAGGCCAACGACCAGTTCTATTCTTCGTTGCCAGCGGCAAACTCGCCAAGTCGTCGACCTTGGCCTGTTGTGGGAATGGTTAACATCCTCGCGGCGTTGGTGCTGCTCACGTTGTACTTTGCGTTCCCGATAGTGACTTCTCAATGGAGCAATCTCGGCCGACTGTTGTTCGGTGGCCTGATGGTCATCGTATCGCTGCTGGGGATCTTTCAAGTTTGGGAATGGGTTAATCCTGCCGGATCAGAGGCTCTTGCACCTCGTTGGGCCAGTCTCAGCCGGCATCGTATTTCGGTTCCCCGTGAGGGAATTACGTATCTGATCATCATGATCGTTATGTTCATGGGTGCGCTGTTGGGCCATTCGAACATGCTGATGCTGGTCTTTGCGATGATGGCCGGGCCATTCGTGGTGAACGGCTGGGTCACATTTGGCGCTTTACGCGGTGCAGTGCTCAAACGAACCATTCCCCCACGAGCGATGGTTGGTGAGCAGTTTGGAGCCGAAATCGAATTCCATAACAATCGCTCGTGGATCGCCTCCTGGATGATGGTGGCGAAAGACACAATTTTGCATCCGCAAGAGAAGCTCGAAGCATCGGTGTTGTTTACGCGGATTGGTCCAATGAAGTCGCAGTCGGCCTACTATCAGCTAAATCTGGCGAAGCGCGGCAAGTACCGGTTTGGTCCGATTCGGCTTTCGTCTCAGTTTCCGCTGGGCCTGATTGAGCGGGCACTGATCGTCGATATTCCGGGCGAAGTCCTTATTCACCCGAGAATTGGCCGGCTGTCGCCACGATGGAAGAAGGCTGTCGATGGTGCCGCAGAACTGGTCATGCAACCGGTTTCGAAGGCAGGTCACTTCGATGATGAGTTTCATCACTTGCGTGACTATCGTGCAGGGGACAATCCCCGAGCCATTCACTGGCGATCGTCGGCCAAGCGAACATCCCTGGTGGTGCGCGAGTATCAACCAAATCGCGAACATAGTTTGCTGCTGATTCTTGATTTGTGGCGACCATCAAACGGTAACTCGCAGGATGATCAACTGGTCGAGACAGCCCTATCGCTGGGGGCAACCATTGCTCGCGAACACGTGCGTGATTGCCGCGACTCCGAACTTCGCATTTTAGTCATGGGGGCCAAAACTGAAGTATGGCATGGCCCTGCATCGATGGCTGGGCTAGAGGAGGTTCTTGACCGCCTGGCCCTGGCAACTGCGGGACATTTGCCCGATGTCATTGCTCCTGTTCAGCAGCAGTTGCAGGATTCATCGGCGGCAACGCGAGGCGTACTCGTTTCGACTCGCGGCGGCGGAACCGACCGTTCAGCCGCTTCGCGAATTGGCGACCTCCCTCGGCATTCGCGAATGCAGCGAATTCTGGTCGATGAGCGAACGGTTCCCGACCTCCTCTCGTTTGAATAGTGTGAATCCCGTTCGTGACCAAGTTGGTTGAACGGATCGAACTTTGACACAAGTCACTAGGGTAACGACAGCTCTCGCTCATTGAAGTGCCACACGGATGACCACTGCGATTGATCTCTCGAAGTTTCGGCAATCGGTCAAGCGTTGGGCGTCCAAGAATCTGCGCGACTTTGCTTGGCGTCAGAATCAAGAGCCATACAAGGTTCTGGTTAGTGAGGTCATGCTGCAGCAGACAACAGTCGCTGCGGTGGGACCTTACTTCACGCGGTTTATCGACCAGTTCCCAACGGTCATGTCGTTGGCTGAGGCAGATGAGGCGGTTGTGCTCAGAGCATGGGAAGGGCTGGGGTACTATAGCCGTGCTAAAAACCTGCACAAGGCTGCCAAGTTTATCACCACACAGCTTGGTGGCGTTTTTCCGAAGACGTTAAATGGACTTTGCGAATTGCCGGGGGTGGGTCGCTACACAGCTGGGGCGGTGATGTCGTTTGCGTATAATCAGGCAGCCCCCATCGTTGAAGCTAATACGCAAAGGCTTTATGCACGCCTACTGGGAATCACCGAGCCTATCAACAGTCGCGTGGCTCAAGCTGCGTTATGGCAATTCGCCGAACAGATAGTCCCAGCCAAAGATCCAGGCCGATTCAATCTGGCACTCATGGATATGGGAGCGATTGTCTGCACGGTCAAAAAGCCCCATTGCGATGAGTGTCCGTTGATCTCTTATTGCGCAGCGGCTAACCATCATCTTCAATCGACTATTCCCAATTTACCGCCAAAGCCGCTGATGACACCGCTCCTTGATGCCACCGTCGCAGTGAAGTGCCGAGGCAAGTGGCTGGTGCGTAAACGGCTGCCGGGCGAGCATTGGGCCGGGTTATGGGATTTTGCTCGGTACACGTTGGCTGAGGGGAATCCTGGTATCGCCAACATTTCGCTGGCCGAGCACTCCGGAAGACGAACGCTCGCAGAGCGTTTACAGGCTGATACCCAACTGAAAAGTGAGCTTCAAGACCGGGTTATGGTCATGAAGCATGGTGTGACTCGCTACAAAATCGAGCTATGGTGCTACACAGCCAAGGCGACTAACTGCAAACTTCCTGCAAACAGCCCTTACGAATGGATATGGGTTACAACCAAAGAGCTGGGTGAATTGCCGATGTCCGTCACGGGTCGCAAGTTTGCCATCAAGTTGAGTGGTTTGGACTCAGATCGCCAGCCACTGTTGCCCGGCATTGCTCCAGAAAATGAATAACTTCCAGCGGACGAACGAGCGGAAGCAAATGCCCAGCCTGCGGGAGCACCATCGTTGGTGTTGTCCATTTTATGGGGAGAATCGGATCACGATCTCCGTGCAAATGGAAGATCGGAAGATTCTCTGGAAAGGGGGCGGGCTTCCAGGAACCGATGGCCCGTAAGGCCCACGGAAGGTGCGGCTCTTCGATTTGAGACAAATGACGCACCAGTGGATGGAACCGCTGGGGTATGGCCCACAAACTTGTGCTGTTAACTACCCGAGCGAGCGACCGGGCGACCAGGTCCGCCCGTCGCGGCAGCCAGCCAACCAAAGGGCGCAGCGCTTTCCAACCGGGCGATAATTCTTCAGAATTGCGAATACTGGCCAGGAGGCAGACGGCTTTCGCATTCACATGCCGCGAGACTTCTAAGGCCAACATCCCGCCAAACGACAAGCCCCCGAGCCAGCAGGGACCGACAATTGGCAATTGATTGGCCAAGCGCGCTGCATAGTCGGCCAAAGATTCATACCTCTCAGGCGGTATGAGCGTCGGAGTCATCAGTTCTGGAAAACTGGGCCTTAAGCAATCAAAAATGCGTCCGTCGGTCCCGATTGCCGGGAAGAGCAGCAGAGGCAAGGAGGGTTTAGCGGGTTGAACCGCTCCCAACTGTCTGGCACTGGCCAACGTTTGTGACACGTCCATCGAGCTGAGTGATTGAGGCAAATGTGTCAATTTTGTGCGGGAGGTTTAATCAGACGGTTCAAGGTATCGATCAGCATCCGAAGTCGGCCTGTATCACGACGAT
>JAIXVG010000454.1 GCA_027483145.1 Planctomyces sp. | reverse complement strand
GGGGTGGCGCTGAATGATCGGCTGGATCGGGGGAGTGTGCGAGACACATGAAAGTAATCGCGGGGGATGTATCGTGCAGGCTGTCATGTGCAAAACTTGGTTCGCTGAGTGTTTGTTATTGTTGGAGTTGGAGCTGGCAATGATCTGTTGAGGCTTACAAAAAGGAAACGGTGGCTCAAGCTTTTCGCCCAATGCTTGAGCCACAATGGCTTCGCAGATGAAGACCATGAAACGGCCGAAGCTGACGCCAATTGGGCGTCATTCTTGAATTTGCCCAACAGCCTATTTGCTGGTGTCGCGTGGTCCAACAAAAGCGCTGGCATAGGCATCGAGCAGGACGACCTCGACGCGGTCGTTTCCGCCAGCCAGCGCGGCGTCGGCAGTGAGGAGAGGCTCCGAAGAACCAAACGCAACCAACCGCATGCGGTCTCGTTCGACGCCCAGCTTTTCCAACGCATTGAGGACGGCGCTTGCTCGTTCGTAGCAAAGCTTACGGACGGCTGAAGAAGAGTTGGACCGCGTCGCAGGTTCGACGTGTCCTCGGATTTCCACTTTGTTGGGTTTGCCCACCAACTCCTTGGCAAGACGTTCAAGAACCACCCGAGATTGCGGCGTCAGTTCCGCCTTTCCCGATTCAAATGGAACTGGGGGGCCGGCCGTCAGGGGGCGACCGGCTCGATTGGCATAAATTCTCAGGTCATCGCCACGCGTCGCCTGAGGGGACTTGATCCCGCCGCGATCTTTCTGGTCGAGCATGGCTCCCAACGTTGAAAGCTCCTCGGTCAGGCTGTTGAGAGGAAACTGGTCGCCGGGAGGCGTTTCCGGGGATGAGCTGTAGCCCAGCTTGCGATGGAGCGATTCGAGCACGTCGCGAAACTTCTTGTTTGCGCGAACCTCGCTCAGCGAAACAAGCATGATAAAAAACGTAAGGAGGAGCGACATCATGTCGCCATAGGTAACGACCCATTCGGGTACCCCTGGCGGGGCATCATCATCTGCCACGATTCCCGCTCCCAGTTGACAAAACCTGACAAGAGGCGATCACTTTACTGGCGATCGGTGCTGCCTCGATCTCGTCGTTGGTCTTCGACTTTTCAGGGACCGGTCTGCAGCAAAACCACCAGAATCGGTAAAACCGGCCTGACCGGAACTGTCGGGAACAGGACTTCTGTTAAGAATGGAAAGTCGCCAAGTCGCAACGATGGCAACCGCTGAAGAGGTCGTTTAGACTGTTTAGAAGTACACGTGTTCGTCAGTGACAGAATTCAAGAAACTCATGACGCAAGAACTGATTGACTCCGGGCCAGAGTTCAGTGAACTGTGCAAAGAAATCAAGTCGGCTGGGATTGTCGGTTTTGATACCGAGTTTGTCTCGGAAAGCACTTATCGCCCCGAATTGTGCCTGCTGCAGTTTGCCTTACCAGGCCGGTGCGTTGCTGTCGACCCGTTTGCGGTCCCCGACATGTCGGCCTGGTGGGACCTGATGCTCGATGACCAAACGGTCATTATTGTGCATGGCGGACGCGAAGAAATTCGGTTCTGCCTGACCTATACCGGCGAAGTCCCCCGGCTGGTCCGAGATGTGCAGGTGGCCGAAGGGCTTCGCGGACGGGGATTTCCGCTGGGCTACGAAGCGATCGTTAAGCGTGTGTTGGGCCTCAAGTTACACTCGAACGAAACACGGACCGACTGGCGACGACGTCCACTCTCTGCAGCGCAAATGAAGTATGCGCTGGAAGATGTCGACCATCTGTTGTCGATCTGGCAGAAGCAAGAGACCTGGCTGAAACGGAACAAGCGGCTCTCGTGGGCAGAGGCGGAGTTTCAGCGGTTGATTGACGAAGTGGCTGCCGAAAAGTCGCCAAATTACTGGCTGCGACTTTCGGGATTAACGCGACTTTCCCCGCGAGAATTGGCGGTTGCGAGGGAGGTTTATCGCTGGCGAGAGCAGGAAGGGTTCAACAAGAATCGGCCTGTGCGGAAGGTGCTGCGTGACGATTTGCTGATCGATTTGGCACGCCGGCAACCAAAGACGGTGGAAGATGTCCTTTCGACCCGCGATATGAACCGTCCCGAGTTCCGGAAGGCTGCCCCCGAGATCGTTGCGGCCATTTTGAGGGCGAAACAACTGCCAGAAGGAGAGCTTCCCCCGAAAATCGACGACCCTGATGCCGAGCAATCGTACGATGAACAGGTGTTGGGGCAGTTGCTGGGAATCGCGCTGGCTAACCGCTGCGCCGAACTGAACGTCGCGATGTCCCTGGTTGGAAAAACAAGCGACCTGCGGCATCTGGTGCGGGCGCATGTTTACAAGGATGACGGGGGAATCGCGCCACGGTTACGTGAGGGGTGGCGAGCTGAGGTGTGCGGCGATTTGTTGACCGACGTTTTGGATGGAAAGATTGCGCTGCGGGTGGCTGATCCACAATCGGACCATCCCCTGGTGTTCGAGCGCCGGCCGGATTAGCCGGAAGCTTGACGAACATTCTGGAAATCGAACGTGTCTATCGGGCGAGGGAGCGCTAGGACGCAACAACTCGGCTCGGAAGCACCCCAACTCTGAAGAACCCGGCAATTGGCATTGCCAGCTCGGAGAATTCTGGTGACCAGGCACAATGATCGTGTTATGGAACCGGGGTAAAATACGTCGACCTTGCCACAATCTAGGAAGAACCCGTATGGGACTGATTGACGGTTTCTTCCCTCGCCGAAACTTCCTTTCGTGCAAAACCGGGAGTCGTGTCGATTGCTAACGTTGGCCGCGGAGCGGCCTGGCTCGACGAAAACCCTGGTCGGAGGCTGGTTTCGCAACAACGCAGCGATCTCAATTCCACACACCGAACGCAACGCGGGCAACGCGAACGGTGTAAACAGCGGGCAGTTGTAGTGGATTGAACGCGTTTACGTTGCGAGGCCCGTTTCAGCAGGCCATTTCGGCCGATTCTGGTGAGCAAAGTTGAATCTTCGGAGGGACGGACAAGGTGCGTCTATTCCGTCATGAAGGCTCAAGTTTGGTCACTCGCAAATC
>JAIXVG010000578.1 GCA_027483145.1 Planctomyces sp. | reverse complement strand
GCCGCTGCTCAAGTCGCAACTGACCCGCAGTAATCGCTTGCCCATTCACGCTTCGCAAAACTCCCGACACTTCGGCTGCAGTGGCTGGGATGATCCCCACGATAGCAGACAGCATCGCATAGAGTGCGAACGTCAACACTGTTAAGGGGTGAAGCAATGTCTGTTTCACGGGATAACCTGCCTGAAGGAGAGTCGTGACACCGTTTCAGAACCGGGCTTGGTGGCAATCAAGTCACAATAACAACTGAATGCCCCGCGATTGTGCCAAGGAATATTGAAACCAGTTTCAGAAAAGAGATGACTGCGATGGCCCATAGGATGCAAGAGTCAACTGTTGTCGATGGATCATGATCCTAGCCATGGCCAGCGTATGGTAGCAAACTCTCCCAAGTCGTGCTGCGACGTGGGTCGCCCGGGTTGAGATTCATGCGGGCTGGTGCCAAGTGCCGCGAAGCGTGCGATCGAGTGGGCGTCGCAGTTCTTCAAGACGGGTGCGACCCCTCATCCGAGGAGTTCAAACGGACAGCAACGCCGCTGGCCATCGGGGCAATCGGTTTGTGGCGCCCGGAAACAAGAGTGTTTAACTGGCTATTTGACCAGAAAGTTCACCGAATAACTCGCCATCTTGTTCCCCAGTTCATCGAAGATGGTCAGCTTCAAAGTGTGAGGCCCCAGTGGAAGTCGGTCGGGGATGGTGAACTGGTAGTTGTGAAAGTAGTCGCGGCGTACAGTACGCGACAGGTCTTCGGTAGCGGTGAATTCAATGTGCTGTCTGTTCTCGCCGCTGGGGCTTAGCAGATCGATGGTCGATCGCAGCCGGGTGCGGTACTGGCCGTCGGGGGTTGGCTCGCTGGTGAAGCGATCAACTTCGGCATACACCAGAACTTCCTGGCCCGGCCGAAACTCGTCTTTGGCAAACTTAACATAGTTGCCGTAGTAGTCGATTTGCTGGCAGAAATTGACGTTCCGAACTTCGAGCGTCGCCTTCTCGGAAAGTCGCTTCACGGCCGTACCAAGCTGGACGACAGTCTGGCTGGCGCGATCAGCCGCAGCCGGTATATGCTGCTGATCAAAGTAGTTGGCCATCCCCCATAGCATCTGCTGCCAGAACTCCTGATGAGCCGGTTCAACATTGGGGATCGCCGTCAGTGCTCGTTCCTGCCGTCCTGCCAGCAGATACATCATCCGCAGTTCGACATGTTGCTTAAGGTAATCGAGTCGTGCAGCTTCGGTGTCGCCTGGCTTAAGCCGGGCAATGCTCGATTCCAATCGCGTAATGGTTTTACTCAGCTCAGTCGCCGGATCATCTTCGGCAATCAGCCCATCTAACAGGGCATGGGCGCTAGGGTCGCGCAACGGCTTCGGCGAAGCAGGGGCCGGTTCAAACCCTTGCAGTTCAATCGGGTTACTTGGTTCCGGCTGAGCAAGCTGCTGAGTGATCCGTTCGGGAAGCGCTTCAATCCGCTCGAAGGCCATCGGGGGATTGCCAGGCTGAGCCTTGCTCCCTGGCTCTGCTGCTGCGGCTTTCGTACGCTTGCGCGAAGCGGCGTATAGATCACCTCGCTCAACTTGAACCGAACTCGCCTTAGCTGGCTGCGGCATAGCCTGGGCCATCTCGGAATGCGCTTGGTCAGTTGCTACAGCATTCTCATTCAGGTCGACTTCCCAACTGGTTGAATCGGTTTCCACAGGTGCCGCGGTCGCTCGTTTTGCCCCAGCCTTCGTGGCAGACTTAGCCCCGGGAAGTGATGAATGCCCAAACGGGGTCGCTTCGGTTTCGTGACTCACGGTTTGAATACTGCTGGCCGATTTCTCTGCCAGCTTGATCGACATCCGCCTCGCTCGCAGGATTTCCGGAACCAGCGCCACATCCACTTGCTTCAATTGCTCAAACCAGAACTGTCGCTCTTCGCTGGAAGCATCCTGCAATTCGGCGTCGATTTGCTTGAGTGTTTCCTGATTGAACCCAAACCCCAGTTTACGGGTCGTTTGGGAAACGGTTGCATCAGCATTCGCCTGCTTCTTCGCACCCCGCTCTGCGGAAGGAACAAACAACTCGTCGGCCGTCACGGCCGCTGTCGTCTGTGCGGTATCAGCTTTTTCACGACTGCCTTTTTCGGAGGTGGCCGGCGTGCTGGTCTTGGTACCCGCTGTCTCAGACGGCTCAGCCGCTTTTGCTAAGGAGTTTTTCTCAGCCGCTGAAGTCTCTTTGGAACCAGCCTGCTTGGCTTTAGACGCGCCCGAAGGTTGTGCGTCAATCGCGGCCGTCTGTCGGGACGTGGCGGCGCAACCAGACAGCAGTCCGCAGCAAATCAGCAGCAGCGAAGCCCCTAATCGCACAAACATCACCGGTATCAGCCGCGAAGTCATTCGGCTGCCTCACTGGTCCACCCTCCCCGTAACGGAGAAATTGGTAGACCACAAGACCGCCGGCCTGCTTCTTGAGCCGTCTTTTCGCTGGTAACAAAACTTTGGAGAGAGATTGACCGGTTTGGTACGACAAACCGGCTCTTTCGGCAAGAGCAGGTTGAACCACAACTTCACCGGCAGATTCCGCCGAAGTTCGTCCGCAGATGCGACCAAGAACCTACTGGAATCACCGACTATCCCTGTTCGACACCGCTTCGATTCACAACGAGGGCAGAACGCATCGAAGGATATTCGAATCGGTTCTTAGAACCTGTTTTCAAATGCCAGCCGAGCCGACGATGCCAATCGTCGGGTTCTTCTCTTCAGCAGCCAACCAACCCGAGATCGAATCGTTTAGCCCAATTCTCAAAGGGCGACTGATTCCTGGAATGGACCGTACGGCGATTCGAAAACAGCTTCTTAGGAAACGAGGAGAGAAGGGAAGAGAAAGGGAAAATGCGATGCGCGGTTGTCCTACCTTTCAATCTCCCCCGTATCCACCACTTCAAAGTTGCGGACTTTGATTCGCTTAAGCGTTGCTAGCTCGTCCGTATCCCACCTGGGATCGGGCGCACCACTCAAAAAGAAGTCCCCACCGTTATCAGCCACCAGCATCCCATAGGTTTTAAGCGCAGTCAGAATGACGCGGGCGGCCGGGGGAAACTGGTCGATCGGAACAGACTGCTTCAGCCGGACACGCAAGCCCATTGGCATAAGGGCTTCATCTTTGGAGTTACTGGCGAAATGGGTCGCTGGACTGATGTAGCCCCGCTGCGTCTGCTTCACCGTAAACCGTAGCGCATGCAGAATCGACTGATTGACCACCACTTCGTCGTATCGAACCAGCCCGGGAAAAATAGGAAGCCCAGCCGCATCGGCCGAGGTCCAGCCTTTCGGACGCAGTTCGCCGGTCTGCAAATTGAAGATCGCCCCCGAATCAGCCTTCCAGCCTCGCCCCTCGGGGAAGGCATTAAACAACTCGTACAGCTTCTGTCGTTTAGGGTCGATAACAATCACATGCCGATCCCCATCGCCGCGCG
>JAIXVG010000065.1 GCA_027483145.1 Planctomyces sp. | reverse complement strand
TTGGAGGCTACCGGTGTGGCCGTGCCACGAGAGGTTGTGTCAAGAGTGCGTTGCAACGCGAGTGGACCAGGTTGGCGTTTTGGCCTACTTGGGGCTGAAGGCTAAGAGGCACGTGTGGCACAGCTTAACATACTCTTCGGCCTCGATCGGCTGCGCCGCCCCGGTAGCTTCGCAGACGAATCAACCGGGGCCACCTGCGAACAAATGAGTTTGGGCAGCATATGAGGCCGCAACGAGGAAACGATGGTAAAAAAATTCGAAACAACTTCAGCGAACAAGCGAGGATTGATGCCCTAAAGGATTTCTACCAAAAGTACGGTTCGCAATACCCGAATGCTGCGGCTGATTTCTTGAAGCAGATCACGACGTGAATGTTGAGGAGCTCGTCATGACACTTTATTCATTGGGTATACACGACATCGACTGCTACGCGTTTCGCGAAGCACCGCACCTCACAAAGAGCCAGAAGCTGCATCAGGCTATTCTTCCCGATATGTCGGGAAATAGTCCAAGCCGATTCAAGAGATGCCCGGCTTGCGGAATGCTCCTTAATAAGTGGGAAGAGTCGCTTCATGGACTGACGGTCAAAAAGCGTCGCTACGACATTGGAGTAACTTATGATGGTGTTGTAGTCGTTTCCCATAAGTTCAAAGATGTATACGACGGGGCAGCTTTAACGGGGCTTAGATTTCGTCAATTGCCGGACGACCCAATGTTCTTTGATATCTACCCAATACGGGCGGTACAGTTTGATAGCGAACGGCGGCGTACCCAATTCATCAGTCAATGCGACGTTTGCAAGATTTACCGCGAAGTGGTAGGAGCGAATCCCGTCATGCTCAAAAGTGGGACCATGATCGGTGAGAAAGAGTTCGTTCGGACCGACCTTGAGTTTGCCAGTCGAGATGCAAAGAATCCACTGTTTCTGTGCGGCGAGGAAGCGAAGCATGCGCTAAGCAGCGCCAAGCTAGCAATGCTCGATCTAGAGGATGACGTTACGATTAGTGATTGACTTAGTTCCTCCCAAAGAGAAATCTGCCCGGGTGGCACCGGTTGGCTCGCTTTGGAGGCTACCGGTGTGGCCGTGCCACAAGAGGTTACGTCATCGATCGGCTGCAACGCGAGTGGACCAGGTTAGCGTTTTTGCCTACCTGGGGCCGAAGGCTAAGAGGCACGTGTCGCGCAGCTTAATATACTCGTCGGCCTCGATCGGCTGCGCCGCCCCGGTTGCTTCGCAGACGAATCAACCGGGGCCACCCGTGGAGTTAGGTTAGGTCATCGGATGCTTGCCCAAAGCCGCAGGCATGGCACCCAAAGGCTGTCGTATCTCTCGCTTGGAACATGCCACCCAGCCGTTGCCCGAAGGACTAAGGCCATGAAAGTATCTGTGTGGACAGGAAAGATTCGCTCTTGGGACATCCTTGACGCTCAACTGACATTTGCTTTTTCAGATGACGGCGACGCTATCCCTTCAATCTTTTGCGAGGCATTCGGTATAGACTGGTTCGATGACGACTATCGTGAAGCCTCGCATCTGGACACCATGACCCACAATGTTGATGAGTTATTGTTCCGGCACTCCCAAGGCGAGCAAATCGCTGAAGCTCTCGGGAACCGAAAGTTTCTGACTGCTACTTGCAATGCTATAGTGCTGCTGTATGAGTTTGAATACTCAGGTGCGGTAAAAACTGTGTCGGTGAGCGAAGATGCCGTATATTACTTTACAGGCTGCGTCGACATTCGATAGACGTCCTCGTTTCGAAAGTCCGAGTAGGTCAGGTTCCCGCTGGGTGGCACCGGGTGGCTTGCTTTGGAAACTACTGGTGTGGCTGTGCCACAAGAGGTTGTGTCAAGAGTCCGTTGCAACGCGAGTGGACCAAGTTTGCGTTTTGGCCTACTTGGGGCCGAAGGCTAAGAGACACGTGTCGCACAGCTTAACATACTCTTCGGTCTCAATCGGCTGCGCAGCCCCGGTTGCTTCGCAGACGAATCAACCGGGGCCACCTGCGGGGTTTTGAAACCACGTCTAACACAGGTCACGCCGGCGAACATCACAGGCAGGCAGGAGCCTGCCCTACTTGCACTGTCCCAAAGAGCGCATAAGCATTACCAGACGCCGATCCGATAGGCATTGGTGTGTGATTCAGGTTTACCGAAAATTCTTTGGGAACATTTTACCCCTCACGTACAATCACTAGTGACAGCCCCCATTTTCGACTTTCACTAACGGAGATCTTCCATGCATTCGCAACTGTTTCTGGCGTTGGTTACGGGATTATTGATGATCGCTTCAGCTCAGCAGTCGTTGTTGGCTGGCGAATCGGAAGAGGCTCAGAATGAAGACGCCCGCGTCGAAGAAGTCGGTGTGGAAGACGACCGTTCGGAAGACCGGAACGATGACGACTCGAAACGCGCAGAGGAAGATGAAAGTGAAGATCGAGAACAACCTGCAGACCGCGAAGCGATGAAAGCCGACGACGATGACGAAGACCGCCCGGCCGAAGGCACCGAATCGATGGAAGCGAATGATGATGAAGACGGTAATATCCAACGTTCAGACGACCGGCCCGAAGAAGCAAATGAAATGGCCGAACGAGAAGAACATGGCGATTGCGATGAGGAAAACGAACAATCGGACATTCAAGCAGCTTTGAGCGAACACCATACTTTGTTCGACACGAACGGAAAAACCGTGCGGGATGCGGTGAATGCCCTGGCAGATGCGATGAAGTTTGACGTGGTTTATGGGTCAGGCGCTACTTCAGAAGTCCTTGATAGCCAAGCCAAGAACCTTCTGATTGTCCATGAGCCAGTCTCTGCCCAGTTTATCTTGTCGTTCGTGCTAAAAAATGCTGGCTTAACCTGGTCGCCAGGAGAAAGCGGCAAGTTCATTGTTATCGACAGTCCAGGGTCGGCCGAGATTGGCCCAATGACAACCCATTTTCGGTTCTATAATTGCGAGCGAATCTTGCAGACCATGATTCGCTTTAAGGCGGTGAATAACTCACAAAGTCGGAATGAAATCGAAATTGACGACGAGTGGAAAGAGCTGGTGCAGCTAATTGGCGTTCAGCTCCATAGTTCCGAGATATCCGAATCGAACGGTTTGCGACTTAACGCACTAGGGCCACTATTGGTTGTTAATGGATCAGAGAAGAAGCATGAAATTGTTGCAGAGATGTTGCAACAAATTGAAGAGGCTTTGGGACAACGATCTGACGCAGAAAGCTCAGCGAGACAGGCGAGCAGTACTGCGCCCGCAACGATATCGGACGCCACTACTGGAGACTGATTCTTGTCGCAGCGTTTTCGTGGGGTACGGCTTGCCGCGCGGAATGCGGTAGTGGGTCTTGGTCGTGCGTTTGATGCTTGCTCAAGGGACAATGTTGCTCGGCACGAATTGAGATTGTCGTTGATTCGCATGAAAATGGTGCGGTAAGCCACACCGTACAAAACGGCCGAGCGTCGTAATCTAAGTGGCGAAGGCTAGTCTGTGCCTGACGGCTGTTGGATGGTGAGTCTTCTGTGCCTGGGGTGGGTCTTGCGCAGCATGACCAGCCATCTGGTGGATGCGAAAGTAGCCCGTCATAGAGCACTGCTGGACGAGCCAGCAGTGGCACACGGTGGCACACGAAGATAAGACCTCAGTTGTTTGAGAATAGGCGCTGGTAGTGATTGTGATGCGCGAGGAGCACCATTAAAGAGGATGCCGCATAACAAATCGGGGAGTCGTTAACGATTTCGCACAACAAAAGCAGGGCGATCCGTCATCTGGATCGCCCTGTGGAGGCCGTTTGTGCTACTTATCGCCGATGGTCATCCCTTTGATTTGTTTCTCCAGAGAATCGAGACTCCAGTCGCCTGGCTTCTGGCTCGGTGGAAAGTCCTTAAGGCTCATCAGGAAATCGGTGGCTACCGCCTGGAGAGGAACGAGCACGAAGGCCCGATCGATCATCCAGTCGTGATAAGTGTTGGAGTTGTGCTGCGACTTCTCAAACGGATCTCGCCGGAGGTTAAAGAGCAGTGGTAATCGGAGATGGACAAGGGGTTCGCGCCAGACTTGTAGTTGTTCAGCGCGGTTTTCCAGGTAAGTCGCTTTCCAGTCCCCGACGCGGATCGACATCACGCTGCCATCATCGCCGACATAAATGAACGACTTTCGTGGTGATTCACTGGTCTTGCCGGTCAGGTAGTCGGTTAGATCTTTACCATCGATATGATTCTTGTAGGTGCGGCCGTTGAGTTCGACGCCTCCTTTCAGCAGCTTTTCTTTAATGTCGGGCACACCAGCGGCAGTGGCAAAGGTTGGCAGCCAGTCTTCATGCGAAACGATACCGTTGAGGGTTTCCCCTTTCAGGTACTTGCCGGGCCAGCGGACGAAGCATGGCACGCGGAAGGCCCCTTCCCAGTTTGAGTTCTTCTCGCTACGGAACGGAGTGGTGCCCGCATCGGGCCAGGTGTTGTAGTGTGGTCCGTTGTCGGTTGAGTACTGGACGATGGTGTCCTCAGCAAGGCCCAGTTCATCGATCAGACTAAGCAGTTGGCCCACGTGCAGGTCATGCTCGACCATGGCATCGTGATATTCATCGCCACTTGGTCCAGAAAGGCCGATGTGTTCGGGCTTCACGTGGGTGCGGAAGTGCATGCGAGTGCCGTTCCACCAGCAGAAGAATGGCTGGCCGGCTGCATGTTGCCGCTTGATGAAATCGAGTGCCGCAGCAACCGATTCGTCGTCGATGGTTTCCATACGCTTTTTGGTAAGAGGGCCAAGATTCTCAATTGTTTGGCCCCCTTTGCCGTCGGCCTTACACTTCAGTACACCGCGCGGACCAAACGTTTCGAGGAAGGTTTTGCCGTTAGGGAGCTTCATATCTCGGGGGTAGTCGCGATTCTCGGGTTCTTCCTCTGCATTGAGGTGATAGAGGCTGCCAATGAATTCGTCGAATCCGTGCATTGTCGGCAAGTGTTCATCGCGATCTCCCTGGTGATTCTTGCCAAACTGGCCGGTGGCGTAGCCCTGGCTCTTCAAGACCGTGGCCATGGTGACGTCGGTCTTCTGCCAGCCTTCTTTGGCACCTGGCATACCAACTTTTGTCATGCCCGAGCGGACTGGCACCGAGCCGCTGATGAAAGCGGCGCGGCCGGCGGTGCAGCTTTGCTGAGCGTAATAGTCGGTGAATGCAACCCCTTCCCGAGCGATGCGATCGATATTGGGCGTTTTGTAGCCCATCATGCCGCGATTGTTGTGGCTGATGTTCCAGGTGCCGATGTCATCGCCCCAGATGACCAGGATGTTTGGCTTTTTGCCCGATTTGGCTGGCGATGGTGCGGCTCGTTGATTCTGCTCGGCCAGCGCGAACTGATCGCTGCGGCTGAGTCCTTTGCAGCACGATTCGGCCGGCGCTGCATCTGTCTGAGGAGGCGAAACCGGCTGTGCTATTACGTTAGTAGCGTTAGTCGCCACCTCGGCATTGGCCACAGGACGAAACTCGGTTCCAGCAGCAAGAAAGCCGAGTGCTCCGCCGATGACCAGCGTCATCAACGTCGAGCCAGATCGAAATCGAGGCATGTTTTACTCCAGAGGGGTTACTTAGAGGATTGCGGACAACTGCAATCCTGCATCATCGTTGCACGGTTGGTTCAGACAAAGACTTAACACACCGAAACCCGACATGCGACATCCCTGTGTCGGGAGTGCAGCCGTGTCGGGCGCTGGGTCTGTATCGAGAACAATAGCTATCGTTGCAAAGGAACGAGCCGCCGCGCTGACTGCGCTGCGACAGGTACGGACGCTGGGAATCGTGGCTGGCCGCTGGACCAACTGGATTGACCGTCACGTCAGTAGCGGACCGGTCACGGTACAGGTCGCTGTCGTACCAGTCTTCGCACCACTCCCAGACGTTGCCCGCCATATCGTACAAGCCGTAACCATTCGGAGGAAACGATTTCACGGGTGCCGTCCGCGCGAATCGATCTCGGGCCGTGTTGCTGTGCGGAAAGATTCCAGTCCAGAGGTTGGCTTGTGGTTGCTTTTCGCTCAGTGGTTCGCTCCCCCAAACGTACGGGGCATTGTTAAGCCCACCCCGGGCTGCAAACTCCCATTCCGCCTCTGTCGGCAACCGCTTGCCAGCCCACTTCGCATAAGCCCGTGCATCGTCCCAGGAAACATGAACCACTGGATGGTCTTCGCGTCCGGTCAGGTCACTTTGTGGTCCTTCGGGATGTTTCCAATTGGCACCCGGAGTCCAGGTCCACCACTGAGAATAGTCGTTCAGCGGCACCGCGTGATCGGGAGGGGTAAAAACCAGCGACCCGGGCACCAGGCTTTCGGGTGGTGGTGGCGGTGTTCCCGGCGGCGACTGCGACAAAATTTCTTCGACCGTTGGTGCACGTTCGGCCGTCGTTGCATAGTGCGTCGCTTCCACGAAAACGCGGAATTGCTTGTTTGTCACTTCTGAAACGTCAATCCAAAAACCATCGACACGAACTCGATGCGACGGTCGTTCGTCACTCCAGGCGTTTTTGTCATCTGTCCCCATCCTGAACTCGCCACCAGAAATCAACACCATTCCGTCAGCCGAATTCAGTTGCGGTGAGATTCGAGGAACCGACGGGCGTGGTGTCAGCAGATACGTTAGCCCGAACGCACCCATTCCCAGAATCAGTAGTCCGATTCGGGAACGCCAGGGGGACGGTGAAGCAAGCAGTGACGCAATCATTTCCGACAGGTGTTTCAGAACAAGGTAGACATGAGGAGTAGAAGCAATGACAACACCCGATCGGAAAGCGAGGGCGTTTGGCCCAGATTGTCCCGATCACTAGCTCTCTTTTCTATTCACTTTCGGCCAAAATTGATGAGTTTTGACGAGAGCAACGCTTTGCCGCATTAGATGATCACCGAATTTGAACGCCAGCTGCTTGTTGTTCAACCAGGAAATGCGGAACGAGCTGCGCGAGAAGTTGAGTCGGAGCGATCTGGGTGATGTGCTTTTTCCGCAGGGGTTAGCTGGCAGCAGTCAGCGTCGGTCCGCTCAATCAAGTCAACAGGTGCAAGAAAACGGGGTCGGGTCATGTTCCCATGGTGTGCAGCCCGGCATTCATGAGTACACTCTCAACGCGATGGGCTTGTCGGTGATTGGGCAGATACTAATGCAGCCCATCAAATCGCACTGCTGGACAAGCCAGATGTGGCACCCGGCGAAACGTCAGTGTTTAGGAGAATACCATGTGGAGACGATCGAGTGACTCATGCCTGCCGTTTGCTGCATGTATTTGGTTTACAAGCGCTGCAGCGACGACCATCCTCGTTTGTTGCGCTGTTGCGGGCAAAGTGGTTGCAGCCGAGGACTCGCTTCCGTTCGAACTGAAAAACCCTTCAATGACTGATGGGGCAGATCAGCCCGAGGGATGGAGCGAGATTTTTACCTATACTGGAAAGGTGCAACTGGCGCGGGATAACACCGTTTTTGCCTCTGGTCCTGCAGCTCTGCGGCTATCCAGTGTCAACGGCGCAGCCAAAGCGCAGGTCATGCAGTTTCATGATGGACAGCCTGGCATGGCGTTTCGACTGTCGGGGAAAGTGAAAGGGGCCAAAAAGGCAACAGCCGTTCTGGGCGTGCAAGCCTACGACGAAGGCTGGCAGGGGCTGAAGTTTACAGCCGTGGGAAATGCGCTACCTGGGCTCGACTGGCAGACCGCTTCAGGGAATGTCGTCTTGCCAGAAAAGACGAGGCGATTCGCCATTTTGCTGATGCTGGAAGGGGATGGGGAGGTGTGGCTGGACGATCTTCAGGTCGAGCCTGTTAGTGAAGATGCTCCCATGGCTGCAGATACTCCGGCAAAACCATCAGTCCCGCCTAAAGCCGAAAATGCCTGGTCAGCGGCAGAAGGGTTCTATCCCGATTTTCCGCATGCATGGCGACAGATACATGAATCGTATTTGAACGCGATTAAGCAGCAGCCTGAGGCTGAAGTCCTCTACTTTGGTGATTCACTCACGCAGAGCTGGCCTCAGGAGATTTGGCGCAAACACTTTGCTCCGCTAAAGGCGATCAATCTGGGGATAGGCGGGGATGCAACGCCACAAGTGTTATGGCGAATCGAGCATGGAGAGCTGGCGGGGATTTCGCCAAAGGTGATTGTGGTGATGATTGGCGTGAATAACATCTGGCCTGGCTATAGCTCGGCTGATACGGCCAAGGGAATTGCCGCGATTCACCAGCAGTTGCGGGAGAAGCAGCCCGAATCCCGCATCCTGCTTTTGGGGGTCCTGCCGATTTTTGATGCGCAGGATGGCATTCGCGACTGGATCAAAGAGGTGAACGCCGAAGCGAGCCGATTGGCCGACGGGACCAAGACCCGCTTTCTAGACCTTGGCCCGTTAATGATAGAAGCCAACGGCGACCGCAAGGCTAACTATTACAATGCAGACCGCTTGCATCTCGAGCCAGCCGCATACCAGGTTCTTGCCCCTCAGATTGCGGCGGCAATTCAGGAGTTGCTGATCCAGTAATTAGTGGCTATCCGACCATGTCCCTTTCTCCAGCGATTTTTGGGGAACTATCAGAGATCGCCAGCGCGTTTCGGCATCCGATCTGGTAATGTGAATTTGTTGTGAAGGTGATGTTCGAAGTGGTGCTGCTTACTCAAGTCAGTCTTGAACCCAGTTCGGCTGACTTGCCTTGAACAGCCCTCTCGTCAGATATTCCAGTTGCCAGCGAAGGCCAGCGTATGGCGTACAGGTGCAAACTGCGGTTTTGGTGTCAGCAATCGAGGTGGTCTATCCGGCCAGCCTCGCCCGCGATATGGCCTCCCTCAACACGGACTTCAGCGGCTTGTTCGCCCCACAATTGGCTGACCGCAGTCCGGTTAGTATGGGCCATCGCGGCTGGGTTGACCCTATTGGGCTGCCATCCAAC
>JAIXVG010000112.1 GCA_027483145.1 Planctomyces sp. | reverse complement strand
GGATGCCTCCTCGCTGTTTGACACTCTTCGTACGATGTCGATGGTTGCACTCCTGGTTCGTGAACGGCTCTCGGGGGATAGCTGGCGACTGATCAACAAAATTCCTCGCGAATTCAAGCGTCGTCGACAGTCGGGTCGCGTCGACTTGGCCGAAGTCGCCGAACAACTCAATCGCGTCATCACCGACCTGGCTGCATTCAGCGGGCTGGCGATGGAAAGCATGACCCGCACCCTTGGCTGGCGGTTCCTCGATATGGGACGGCGTATCGAGCGCTCGTATCAAATCGCTAGTATCCTGCACTCATTTCTTGATATGCGAGACACCAGCCCTGCCGCTCCATCAGATGGAACGCTCTCCGCCGATGCTGTCTCCGATATGCTCGAAGCAATCCTCGAATCGGCCGATAGCCTTATTACATATCGCTCGCGATATCTCAACAATTTGCAGGTTGGACCAGTGCTCGACCTGCTCATTACTGATGAGTCGAACCCCCGTTCACTGGGCTTTCAATTTGATGCCCTGAGCCGACACGTGCGGGCACTACCCACGCCGAATCTTCGAGCACTTCCCGGAGCAGAGGTGCGCGTCGTCACCCGTATTCTGGCCCGCATTCGCTGTCTTCACTCGGGCGATCTCGTCTACCTGGTTCCCCCCTGCTCGACGTCGGTCGTCGGGAAACTTCTGGACGATCTCATCCGCAAATTGCCAAAGCTGTCTGAACTGATTGCCGGCCGCTATATCCTGCACGCCGATTCCCGGGACACCGATCGGGCCAGCGCTACCTCCAAGAAAAACCGGCTCATCACCACCTCGGAAACCGCCCAAAGCGAACTAGACGGAATCATGCAAACCTCGATCCAGTCATCCCTGGCAGAAGACTTGCATGTGCCAACAGCAGAAGAAATCGGACTGACGAACCTCGAAAACGGCATCGACTAAGCACTTTGGCTCGCCCGCCCAAATGCCATCACTCGTTTACACAAAGTAGAACTGAGACTCGAGTCTTTCCTGTACTTTCGCCCAGCTTTCGCGCACTCTGCTGAAAACTCGACAAACAATGCGATACCTGATCACTCACACAACAACGTATACTTATCCGATTCAGGCGGCGATGAGCAACAACTTCGCGTTGCTCAGGCCACGCGAACTTCCTTCGCAGCACTGCCGAAAATTTGAGCTAGTCATCCGCCCTCAGTCGACCCAGCGATTCGCCTTCGAAGACTTTTTTGGAAATCAGCGCGAGTACTTCACCATCCCCGGCTCGCATCACGCCCTTTCGGTCGTTTCCAAAAGTCGGGTCGAGGTCAACCCGCGAGATGAGGTCATCGCCGAGACAACCCCCCCCTGGGAATCACTTGCCCAGGCCTGCTCGTGGCCATCCCATTCGCCACAGTTGATGGATGTCTGCCAGTTCTGCTACGCCTCGCCGCTGATTCCCCTCAGCCCTGAATTGCGCCAAATGGCTGAGCCATTTTTCCCCCCCGGCCAGCCTGTGTTGGAAGGGGCCAAGCAGTTAACAGCCGCCATCCATCACGATTTCACTTACGACCCCACCGCCACAACAGTGACCAGCACCATCGAAGACGTTTTGATGATGAAACGGGGGGTTTGCCAGGATTTTGCCCATCTCCAAATCGGTTGCCTCCGGTCGATGGGGCTGGCCGCACGCTATGTCAGCGGATACCTGCGAACCCTTCCCGCCCCCGGTAAAGAGCGACTGGTTGGGGCCGACGCATCGCACGCCTGGATATCGGTCTACTGCGGAGAACAGGCTGGCTGGGTCGACCTCGACCCGACCAACAACCTGCTCGTTAACCAGGAACACATCACCGTCGCCTGGGGGCGCGACTACGGTGATGTTCCCCCGGTCAACGGTCTCGTCATTGGTGGCGGATTCCCCGCTCTCGATGTCAAAGTCGATGTTCAGCCGGTCGAGAAACCGTAAAATATCGCCTCTGCCCTCGGGCGACTGTGTTCACCCGTCCACGCTAGAAGTGATGGGGATCGCTCACCAAAAATGCAATTCCGATACTCACCACAATACAAGGTTCGATTGACGTTCGAACAAGTAACCACCGGCCCGGCAGTCTGCAAAAGTCGGGCAATTGTTTGGCCTCAGATTTGCTGTTTAACCGTTGGGTGGGGGGTGCTGTCTACCTGCAACCCCAACTCATCACGCCGACGGTGTCGACTTCAACTATCGCCGCAGCTTGCACTGCAGCATTGATTGAAGACCTTTGCGCAAGGGTCTGATCTTGGCGACAATTCCTGCTTATGGCAGCGCTGCTGCCGTCTCATTCAATAACTACCAGACGGAAGGCTTCTATGACGAGCTTTTCGATGACAATGGCCAGCCACGCCCCGAGGCTCAACAGCTCGTCGGGCGCATTAATTCTCTGATGCCGGGTGAACTTCTCCTCAGGCAAGGGGCTGCTGAAAAGCTCCTTCTGCAGATGGGGATTACCTTCAACGTTTATAGCGATGGTCAGGGGACAGAGCGTATCTTCCCCTTTGACCTGGTCCCACGCATTGTCGCTGCGGCGGAATGGAGTCGGCTCGAAGAGGGTTTGCGGCAACGCATTAAAGCCCTCAATCTCTTCATAAACGACATCTATCACGACCAGCAGATCATTAAGGATCACGTTGTCCCCCATTGGCTGTTGGCAGATGCGAAAAGCTATCGAGCCGCATGCCATGGCCTCAATCCGCCGCGCGGCATCTGGTGCCACGTCACCGGAACAGATCTCGTTCGCGACAAAAGTGGCCAAATCTATGTCCTGGAAGACAACCTGCGAACCCCCTCAGGGGTTTCGTACGTCCTCCAGAATCGGCTCATTATGAAGCGGAGCTTTCCGCAGATTTTTGATGCTTCCCGTGTGAGACCTGTTGGCGACTACCCAGGCCGTCTGCTCCAAATGCTTGAATATCTGAGCCCCTCGGGTGTTCCAAACCCGCGGGTCGTGGTCCTGACCCCCGGTGTCTACAACTCAGCCTATTACGAGCATTCGTTCCTCGCCCAGCAGATGGGGGTCGACCTCGTCGAAGGTCGCGACTTGGTCGTCAAAGATGGCTTCGTCTTTATGCGAACCACCTCGGGCTTCGAACGAGTCGACGTCATCTATCGCCGCATTGATGATGACTTTATCGACCCCAAGGTCTTTCGGCCCGATTCACTGCTGGGGGTCGCAGGGCTGATGGATGTCTATCGCGCAGGCCGCGTCGCCCTCGCCAATGCCCCAGGTACCGGCGTTGCCGACGATAAAGTCATCTACGCCTACGTTCCTCAAATCATCAAGTACTACCTGAACGAAGACCCGATTATTCCGAACGTCCCCACGTACATCTGCGCCGATGACGAACAGCGCGATTACGTCCTGCAGAATCTCGATAAGCTAGTCGTCAAAGCGGCGAACGAATCGGGCGGTTACGGTATGCTGGTTGGGCCGCATGCCACTCCTGAGGATCGCCTCAAGTTTGCAGGCTTAGTGAAAGACAATCCGCGAAATTACATCGCCCAGCCGACGCTGTCACTCTCACGTGTTCCCACCATTTGCGGCGATCACTTCGAGGGTCGACATGTCGACTTAAGGCCTTACATCCTTTACGGCGAACAAATCTTCGTGCTGCCGGGTGGCCTCACTCGCGTCGCCCTGCGGAAAGGCTCGCTGGTTGTGAACTCATCGCAAGGGGGAGGCAGCAAAGACACGTGGGTAATCGAAGATTAGTACCCCGTTGCTTTATAGCCCGCAGCGTCAGCAAGGGATCTTCAATACAAAGGCTCTACTCGCTAGCAGGCTAATGAAACACCCAGGCCGGGTGCAGCTTTCACACGGTGCGGCAAGCCGCACCCTACCAGTCACAAAGTAAAACAGCTCCATTTTTGGATAGCGATAAATGCTCAGTCGCGTCGCCGATTCGATCTACTGGATGAGCCGCTATATCGAGCGGGCCGAGAATCTTGCGCGGTTCATCGACGTGACGTTTAACCTCATGCTCGATATGCCTGCCAACTCGAATGAACCTTGGCAGCCCCTCATTCAGGCCTCAGGCGATCACGAGCGATTCGCCGAAGAGTATGGCCGGGCCACTCAGGAGAACGTCCTTAAGTTCTTAACGTTCGACGAAAGCTATCCCAACAGCATTTTGCGTTGCCTCTACTCGGCCCGTGAGAACGCCCGGTCGATTCGCGAAGTCATCTCCTCCGAAATGTGGGAGCAGCTCAACCTGTTCTATCACAACGTTCGCAATGCGGCTCAGGCTAAAGACCAAATCCTCGACTCCCCCATCGAGTTTTTTCAGGAAATCAAACTCGCCAGCCACCTGTTTAAGGGAATCACCGATAGCACCATGTCACGGGGCGAAGGCTGGAACTTCTCGCGACTGGGTCGATTGCTTGAGCGTGCTGACAAAACCTCACGCATCCTCGATGTCAAGTATTACATTCTGCTTCCTAACGTCTCTGATGTCGGCACGCCGACCGACGACCTGCAGTGGCAAGCGGTCCTCCGCAGTGTCAGCGGTATCGAAATGTTTCGTCAGAAGTACCACGGCATTACCCCACAGCGCGTGGTGCAGTTTCTGTTAACCGACCGTCAGTTTCCACGGGCCATTCACTACGCGATCGTCCAAGCCGAGCGGGCAGTTCACAACATTGCGGGGACCCCACTTGACACTTATCGCAGCTCGGCCGAGAGGCGCTTGGGAATGCTTCGTTCCGAGTTTTCGTTTGCCGAGGTGCAGCAGATCATCAACAACGGCCTTCACGAGTTCATCGATGAATTGCAGCAAAAGCTTAACGACATCGACGACGCGATCCACGAAACGTTCATCGAAATGCGACCCGTTACTACCACAGAAGAAGTGGCTGCAGGGCAAACGCAAAGCCAGGGATGATTCGCCTTCGACGTACAGTCGATGAAGTTTTGGTAAACATGAATCTTTGATGAGTTTCACCGATTTTCACCTCGCAATTATCATGTGATATAGCGTAAGTTGTTTATGACGATGGGGTCGATTTCAATCTTGAGATTGACCTGTGACCAACTGTGGCACATACTGCCCCAGTTGGTGCTATACCGGGTATTACTGAATGTTGGGGAGACAACAGTCACACCTCCAAGCTGCAAATGCCCCATAGCAATCGATAACGACGGTGATAGTTCTTCACTTTGGTAATTGCTTCGCAAGTGCAATCACTTTCGGTTGCTGCGGCTTTCAAGTTGCCAGAGCTGAAGAGGGACGTATTCGCAACCTGCTTGTTGATGGCCTGACGATCGGTGTATCGCAGCCAGGAAAAGCTAGCGCAATACACTGGTCACTTGGTTCCGTTCGACTGGTTAGCCGGTTGAGTAGGAAACTGGGTACTCGTCAGCCACCAGCCAGCCTCACCTGCACAGGGAGGTGCTGATGCTCGATCACACGGCGAACGGATCGCTGTCGAAGAACGCTGACTTCATTCACTCTGGTTTTGTTCACTCTGGCCCCCTCGAGGCCGCAACAAGCGACTCCAGTGGTCCTGACTCACAACACCACAGAGTAACCACTGTTGAGCAGCCCCCCAGCCTTGTGAGCCCGGCCCTCTATGCACAGGCTGCGTCAACCGAAGCCCCTATTCTTGAACCTGGCCCACGTCCTTCCGACCAGCTTTCGTCGAGTACGGTTGGTTTGGGACCACTCCCACTTGACGCCAGTCGCTCACGCCTTTCGTCAGGCAAGGCCAAGCTGTTTGTCCTCGATACCAATGTCATCCTGCATGACTCGGGCTGCATCAATCACTTCGAAGAGAACGATGTCGCCATTCCCATCACGGTCCTCGAAGAACTGGACGCGTTTAAAAAAGGGAATGAAGACGTCAACTTTCATGCGCGGCAGTTCCTTCGACGCATTGATGAATTGACCGGCGACCTTCTCTCCGAAGAAGGGGCTTCCCTCGGCGATGGCCGTGGCAACTTGAAAGTCGTTATCGGGGGCGAACTGACCGAAGCTCTGCGAGGGGTCTTCCTGGCAGACTGTCCCGATCATCGAATCATCAACGCGGCCCTCACCCTCTACCGGAAAGAGACCGACAGGCCCGTCATACTCTTATCCAAAGATACGAACCTGCGCATGAAGGCGAAGTCATTGGGCATGCCCGCCCAGGACTACACCACCGACAAGGTGCAGGGAATCGATAAGCTTTACACCGGCAAGCGACTCATCACCGGGATGGACTCGAGCACCGTCGATGCCCTCTACTCGTCCCCCGAAGGTGTCCCAGCCGAGCTGATCGTCGAAGTCGAAGAGCCCATCGCCAACGAGAACTTCATTCTCCGCAACGGGTCCAAGTCGGTTCTGGCGACCTACGAATCGCAAATCAAGGCCTTTACCCGCGTCGATAAGGTCTCTGCCTATGGCGTTCAGCCTCGCAACGCCGAGCAATGCTTCGCCCTGAACGCCTTGCTGAACGACGATATTAAGCTGGTTACCCTTGCCGGCAAAGCAGGCTCGGGAAAGACCATCCTGGCCCTGGCAGCTGCCCTCGAATGTCGTTCTCGCTATCGGCAAATCCTGCTGGCCCGGCCAGTCGTCCCCTTAAGTAATCGTGATCTGGGGTTCTTGCCCGGCGATATTTCTGCCAAGCTCGATCCCTATATGCAGCCCCTGTACGACAACCTGTCGGTCATCAAGCATCAGGTCAGCGATCAAGATGCCAGCCGCGTTCAAGAGATGCTCGAATCACACAAGTTAGAGATCACACCCCTCGCCTATATTCGTGGTCGCAGCTTGCAGCGGATGTTCTTCATTGTCGATGAAGCCCAGAACCTGACACCCCACGAAGTGAAGACGATTATCACGCGGGCTGGCGAAGGGACGAAAATCATCTTCACCGGAGACATTCACCAGATCGATCACCCCTATCTCGATTCGCTGTCGAATGGCCTCAGCTACCTCATCAGCAGAATGACGGGTCAGCCCCTCTACTCACACGTCACCCTGGAAAAAGGGGAACGCAGCATCCTGGCCGAACTGGCCAGTAACTTGCTGTAGTGTCGAGCACAGGTTTGACCATAACGAACGCAATGTATCGACAGGGTCAATGTCCCCCGGGGCGAGCCTCGGGTGCTAACCCGAGGGTTCTTCTGCTTTCGATTGGACTCTGCGAAAGCAGCAGTGTAGGTCAGGCTCCCGCCTGACGCTCCTCACTGCCGGAATCGCACTCTGTTTTCATCGAGAGCTAATGGCGCAGCCCACAGTCGTTCTCTCGAAATGAGCCGGAACGCGCTAGCGTCCGGTTCCAGTTCAACAAACGCAACCGGACGCTAGCGCGTTCCGACTGATCAACCCATTCGGCAGTAGGTCCAGCTCCTGCCTGACAGCTCTAAGACTGCGAGTCTCAAATGCGAGGGAGATCCTCACGCATAGCCTGACCCCGCGTGATCGTTGGTAATTCGCCTTGTGTCACGGCTTCGTTGTCCAGCAGCGCAAACTCACCGGCAAACCAAATTGCACCGCATGCCACCAACATTTCGCTATCCAACCCATTCCCCGCGCAATCAAAGCTGCCAAGCGGCACTGCGACTTTAATCTTGCATCCTGGCCAGCCACTTCATCGCATACTGCTTGTGATTGGCGACCGCTTGTTCGCTAATTCCTAATCGCTGGGCCACAACCTTATTGGCCAGCCCTTGGCCAAACAAAAGTTCCAGGCATTTCAGCCGCACAAAGTCCCCCTGGCTCAGACACTGCTTGGCTAAGGAAGACAGCTTACTCCCCAGCGTCACGCGGTTGATCTCGCGCCCCTCCTGGCTGCGCACCAAGCTCGAAGCAGGCCGCTCGCGCCCTGCCAGCCCCGACAACAAGCTTGCCGCGTTACCAGCCAATAGCGGCCGGCGTCCTTCTTTGCGGAGGGCATCAATCAACTTATGACTGGCGATCGAAAATAAGAACGCTTCAATCGGCATCTCAACTTCATAGTGGGGCAGACTGATAAGAAACCCCAGAAACGTCTCTTGAACGACATCCTCTGCTGCAGCCACATTCCCCAGCCGCCGGTAAGCATACGCATACAGCCGACCTTCATACGTGCGAATAAACAACTCCCATGCATCCGCATCATGCCCCCTGATCCGCTCGATCAATGACGTCTGCTCTGGAACTCCCTCGGGCATAACGGGTCTGCTTCCACCACAAAAACCAGTCGGTTGACACACCGCGTATTGAAAAGAGACCGATACCTCACCGATCCAACACGCCCCCCTTGAGCGAGTTTAACATCAGCCAAGCAGACGATGCCAATCGTCGGGTTCTTCGCAACGCGATGGTCACGACAACATGCCGAACTCAAGGGACAGCTCCACCACCTGGAGCCCGCCGCAGCATGGCCCCAGCAAACCACATGAGGCTACTCAGTGCGATGAATGCAAACACAACAGTCAAGTATCGAGTCTCGATTCTCTGAACGTTGGCACTGGATACGGCATTCTTCGTTCGTTCCGCCAGTAACTGCAAAACCTCTGGTTGTACATCGACCACCCAAACTAATCGCGATACATTTGCAGTGATGGGCTGATCGTCTCCGACGACAATCGGTTTATGATAAGTCTCGCTTCGAATCGACAACTGCCGCAATGCATCGGGTGGAGGTAACCGGTACTCGTTTAGAACTTGCGCGTCTCTACGCTCGATCGCAAACGGCTGAAGAGGTGGTTCACCAACATGTTGGTCATGCAAAGCGATTAATTCCTCCTTCTGCCGCTCATACGCGGCAGCAAGAATCTTGAGAAGCCGCACTCGCAGCTTTTTGTCCTCGCCTGCAACAAACTCAGATGAGTGCTCCGTGCTCTCGCACCAGTCTCCAACCAAAATCAACTGCTGACCGCCACCTGTAAGCGTTTTGAGTCCAAAGTAACCCGGAGGAAGCACTTCGAAGTCACCCGGTTGAACTAGCGAGACAACATTGCCAGGCTCAACAGGCGATGCCGTGTTTAATTCGCTTACACTCTGCGAGTTTCCCACCGACGGCTGTGGCAAACACGCAATAGCTGCCTGCTCCAATGCTCCGCCATTGACTATTGCCGGTGCTTCTGAGGCGCCCCGTTGACTACTTTCACGGTAGGTCCGTATTCCTCCAACAGAAACACACACAAGCAGCAATAGCGCAAATGCATTCATACCTGCATTCTTGGAAAACAAAGTCGTGGTCCACTGCCGTGACACTAGCCGGTGAATCACGAAGACCCCGACTAAGGCCAGCAGCAGAATCAGGACCCAGCTCGCGCCAGTCATTGCGGGAATTGCAGACGTTTCTTGCATAGCCGGTCACACCCAACTCAATAACTAACGATTCACGGCCTTATCCGAACGCCGAGTTGTACCCGTCAACGATTTCCGTCAGCTCAAGCAAAACGGGCAGAGTTAAAGGTCTTCTCTGATCAATCTTCTATTTGAACACCGGCCACCTAACGGAACTTCCCAGTCGGTTGGTGCAGTTTGCCGCTCCACGGATGGGCCAGTTGCATGACAAACGCGAGGCCTGCTCCCAACAGTCCACCCCAGACAGCAGGAAACCCCAACATGCCTCCCCAGATCCAAGACATCAAGCCGTTCATCAGTAGGCTGCCAACCGAGAATCGCTGCGATCGCGTCAGATCGATCTTCACGTACCAGGACGATACCAACAACAGCCCGGCAAAAAAGACGATGAAGCCCGCAATCGTGGGATGCCCACCTTCGATCAGCAGTAACTTGCCAATTGCTCGATTGGGGACATTGCCCATGGTTGGAAACGTGAACTGGATGTAGTTGGCCAACAAGGCGACCAGCGCACCTGCCACTCCACCCGCCAACCCGTTGACAAGCCACCGAGGAGGTTCGTCCCCAACGAATCGTAGCCGCACTGCCAACGCTATCCCGCTAGCAGTCGATGCTGCAACAAATAAGAACAAGCCATTAAGCACCTCTTGCCGGGCTGGAAATCCAACTCCCCCAATCAATTGATCCCAGATCGCCACAAAACTGGCGAAAAGCAAACTGTAAGGAACCACCAGCGAGATGGTGGTTAGCAGTTCAGCAATATCAGCTGGTTGATTGCCGGGGGCCAAGGATCGTGGGCCCTGCCTGGATCGCTGCTCGCTTTTTTCAACAGGCTGGTTGGTTGCACCCCCTGGCCTGATTCCATTCGCAGCCACGGGCAGACCTGGCGGGCCAGCTCTCGTCCCAACGGCCGCGGCAGCAACGCCCCAACCGGCAAGGTGTTCATCACACCCCGGCTGTATCGCCGCCGGTACTGCAGGGACATAGGCTTCGTTGAGCGCTGACGGGGCAACCCGAACCGCAACCTTGTCACTTGAAACGCCAACTTGCTCGTTTGCTTGGTTCGCAGCTTGGCGATGAGGCCATTGGAAGCGCTCAGCCATAGTGGTGGGAGTGGCTGTGGCGCTGTTCACAGCGGAAGCAGGCTTTGCCAGAGCTGTTCTCCATTCCGCCAGTAGCTCGGCCGCTGATTGAGTTCGAACAAACGGGTCTTTGGCGAGCGCTCTGGCCACAACCGCTCGAACTTCGATGGGCAAACTGCTCACATCAGGCAACGCGGTCAAATGCTTCATCAGCACTTCCGCAGCCGACTCTCCCGTGAAGGGCAAGCGCCCCGTCAGCATTTCGTAAAGCATCACTCCCAGGCTATAGACATCAACACTTGGTCCATATCGCCCTTGAGCAATCTCCGGTGCGCTATAATGAACTGTGCCGATACTGCGAGTATGCAAGGCATCGTCGGGACCAGCAATCTGCTTCGATAGACCAATGTCCCCGATCTTGACGACACCCCCTTCGCGAAACACATTCGCCGGCTTCAGATCACGATGGACAATCCCCTGGTCATGCAGGTATTGCGTCCCGGCCACCAACCCTTCCAGCCAGGCCGTTACCTCCGTCAGCGGCAAACCTTGCGGAAACGCCCCCAGCACATCGTGCAGGCTGGCCCCAGTCACATACTCCATCACCAGCCAATAGTCCCCATCGCCGTCGCGCTTCACATCAAACAGCGTCAGCAAATTGGGATGCTTCACGTTCAAGCATTGAGTGATGCCCCGCAGTTCGACATCAGCGTTGTGCTGCAACAGCTTCAGCGCGACCTCTTTCCCCGCATCACTCACTGCGTAATAGACTTCCCCAAATCCGCCACGCTGAATTCCACGAAGAATCGTGAATCCATCGATCGGCCGCGATTGGGGAGCAAAGGTGAACTTCATTGGGTCGCTTCAAGACAGGAGCAGTGATCAGCTAGCCATTTCAGCTTCAGATCCAGCCAGATTCAATCTGGCATTTCAAGCCTATCCGAAAGCCGGCTGCGCATGTTCGAAAACAGGGCCATTTCCGGCACGCTGTCAACGCATCAGCGTGGTCTCGGATAAGTCATTTCGTTGAACCACGCCCTTACTTGTGGGCCACTTCAGGGCTGTTGCCAGAGACTTCCGCACTGGCAGGCTGACTGAAGTAACGATCAATCTCCCCCAGCAGATCAGCCGGTTCCGCCTTGGTTCCTCCTTCGACTGGAATTTCCCCTGCCAAAACATCTGCCTGGTTCAAGACCTTTTGCCGCACATCAAGCTGACGATTCAATTGCGAAATGAGCTGTTTGGTTTGATTCAATCGCGAGTCATCCAACACAATCGTCGTCGCAGCTTCCTGCGCACGCTGCGTTTCCAGCCGTGCCTGCAACTGTTCAAGCTGCAACTGCAGCTCTTGCCGCGCGGTTAGTAACGCAGCCAGCTTGGCTTCGTTCGCCTTAAGGGTTTGTTGCCGCGCTGCCAGAATTTGCTCATCGGTTGCGCTGGCTGCTTCCAAACTCCGGAACCGCTCGAACCGGCGGGCTAAATCCTGCTCGACCTGCTGCCGAGTATAGGTGTGGCTGGCATAGCGATGCACCCCTGAATTCTCTGCAAGGTCTTTTCGCAACGTCAGGAGTGCTTCCTTTTGACTAGCCAGCGTCCCCTTCTTGTCGGCGATCCCCTTTTCCAACCGCTCTAAATCGACCTGCTGCTCGGCCACCACGTTCAGGCTGCGGCGAACTTCGGGGACCAGCTCATCAACCAATTGCCGCGCCCGCGCCAGCTCAACCTCAATCGGCACTTCCGCCTTGGCCGCCGCCCGCAGACTGCTCATCCCCAACCGCAAATAGCTCCAAGTATCCCAGCCAAATGCCAACGATGCCAGCACAACCAACGCCAGCGCCCCACCCACAACCGACTTAACCATGGTATCGCCCCCCCTGTTTGAGATGATCAACCGTGCAGCCGGAACATGCTCGCCGGCTCACTCTGCACAGGGGAATTCGCTCGCTGGACTCAAATCTTGCGCTGGAAATCCGAAACGCGGAGATTTTTCCAGAATCTTTTCTGACGGCACGCCGTCCGCCAATATCTTGCCGGAACGGTAGAAGCTGTTCCACCTTGGGGTGCAACACTAATCAAACCAGACGGGGTCAAGCGGAGTCCTCCACTGATTGCTCGCCCGACGTTAGCCTCGCTTTAGCGTTGACGACGGCTTGATGCAGCTTTTTGTGGAGAATCTCCCGAGGTGGAAGTTCCGTAAGATACGACGCGACACGGATTCCACTTTGGTCAAGTCGCAGCAGTTCAATGTG
>JAIXVG010000050.1 GCA_027483145.1 Planctomyces sp. | reverse complement strand
CGCCAAGGCCAATAACCAAAAGACCGCCGAGCAAGTAGCGCAAGCTCTTCGCAGCGCGAAACTGGCTGGCTACGACATTGAAATCGAAGTCAAAAACGGCGTCGCGACCCTCAAGGGGAAGGTGACCGATCCAAAGCAGAAGGATCGCGCCACAGCAGCAGCCGAAAAAGTGGCAGGGGTCAAGTCGGTTAATAACCAGATTGAACTCGTCCCTCAGAACAAGCGGCTCGCCAGCCCCGCTGGTGGACGTGTGATTCCTGCAGGTCACGAGCAGGGAGCCGCAGACAAGTCGAAGGTTCAGCAGGTCAACTATGACGCCGCTGCTGCTCAGCAGAACAATCAACAAATGGCCGAGCAAGTGGCGCAAGCCCTGACCTCCGCTAACCTCGATGCCTACGACATCGAAATCCGCTACCAGGACGGCGTCGTATCGCTCGACGGTACCGTTGAAACAGCCGAGCAGCGGATGGCCGCTACGCAGGTCTGCCAGCGAATTCCTGGCGTTTCCCAAGTTGCTAACCGCCTGCAGGCCACTCGGGCAGCGCAGGGCTCAATGGGTCCAGGCCAGCCTTACGGCGGCCCGCAGGGAATCAATCCTGCCGCCTATCAACCACAAGGCGGGCCAATGGCTGGCCCACAAGGTGGACCAATGATGGGACCTGGCGGGCAGATGATGATGGCCCAGGGTGGACCAATGATGGCTCCCGGTGGCATGGGGCCGGGTGGCATGGGCCCCGGTGGAGCAATGATGGCTCCTCCCGGTGCACCAATGCCTGCCTCTTACGGCCAACCTGGCGGCATGGGTCCTCAAGGGATGTACAATCAGCCCGGAATGCCCGACTACGCGTGGCCTTCGTATGCTCAGTACCCAAACTACGCTGCCGTCCAGTATCCATCACAGTACAGCGCCAGTGCCTGGCCTTACATTGGACCGTTCTATCCATACCCCCAGGTTCCGCTTGGCTGGCGTAAAGCTCAGCTTGAATGGGACGACGGTCAATGGAATCTGAAGTTCAACGCCAAAACCGATCGCTGGTTCTGGTTCATGAATCCCAGCAACTGGTAATGGGCACCCCCTCACGGGGATCTTGATAAACAAAACAACCCCGCAGGTAACCACTGTGGGGTTGTTTTGTTTTCTTACTCGCTTTTCAAGCCAGCTTTTTGATCCCTGCGCCGGGTGGCCGGGCTGCGAAGCAGCAAGATGTCGCGCCATGCGCTCTCGCAGGTCACCCAACTCATGATAACTGCAGGACTTTCGCTTTATCCAAAAACGCGCGGGTGGCCGGGGCGCTGCTTCGGAAGCCCCGGAACCAGAAACCCAACAGATCGCAGGCTACCCCCTGCGGTGCGCCCCCGCCACCCCAAGTTGATTTTGCCAAGCTTGAGGAAAGCAACACTCCGGCAGACACCCCCACCGCCCCCCGATCCCCTTGCAGAATCGTCAAAATCGAAAAATTGTCACAAGTCTTGTCTCTGAACACTCGATACATACTGCATAACCGTTGTTCGCGGATTTTCCGATCCACGCGCAACTCAAAACAAGCAGCACTCAGTGTGCTAACCGAGCCGGCCGAACTCGAAACCCGGCTTGCGACTAAAAAATAATTGACTGCTGAATCACATTCATTGGCTGCTAACACAGCATTGAAGCTGCCCATGTGGAGTCGCGAGATGATTACAAAGCGGAAGCAGACCTGGCTGAAGCGATTTGCCTTGCTGGCAATCATCGGCTGCGCAATGCTGACCAGCAGCGGCTGCAAGCTGTTCCTCTGGCAAGGATTCCTGGGTACTGCCGTCAATGGTGCCCGTTTTTGGTGGACCACACCGGTTATTCCTGTCAGTGCTTACTACAGCGAAGCGATCGAAGACGCTTACTGGCGCGAAGAACGGTACGACAAGGTTCCCATCCTTGATCCAGTTGAAGGGGAAAACGCACCACTCTTCTGTATGGACCCTCCATCGCAGGACGAAGTGATGCGGGCACTTCCAAACGATACCTCGGCCGGTTGGACATTCGTCGCTGAAACCTCGCGAAACAACGTCCGCATCGTCGTCGAAAACATCGTCGACCGCATTGATGACTGCCGCTTCTTCCCCATGGCTGGACCAGCCCGGCTGCATCACTGCCACTACAAATGCACTGTTTATTACGACAAAACTATTCGGTCCGACTGGCCAATCCCGTTCACGCACAAAGATGAAACGGTCGACGTCGTCTATGTCGATCACGACCACCTCATCCGCTGCGCTGGCCCGGCCACCCCTCAGTAATCTGACCTTAACGCTAATCGCCACCCCACAGGGAAGCTTGCCTAGCCAAGTTTCCCTGTGGGCGTTTTCAGGGACCTGCTCGCAGCATGTTCATGGCGGAAAATCGTGGCAGCGAGCCATTCAGAGCCGCCAGCAGTCACAGGCCGTCTAATCGTTCCCCCCGGAATCCCTCATCCGCCAGGCTTTTACGTTGAAGTGATTTCACTTCTCTCCTGACGACCTGTTGCCAAATTGCAACATAGTTTTACAGCAGAGAGCCGATACCCAAACCATGGTCCCACAATGGACTTTTTGGGTGTTGGCTGCCAGGGAATGGCGTTTCTCCGCGTACCCGCAACTGATTGCTGGTACGGCAATCGCCTACTCTCTTCCCAAACAGCCAGCGGGGCATCGGCATGGCCACCCAGTATTACCTGCACAGCTCCCACGATCTCGACGCCCTCGTCAGCAGCGTCGTGAAGCACAATCTGCACCTGTTTGGCCGAAACATCCGTCTGCGGGTCGCCGGTCAGTCGGTCATCATCACTGGCCGGGTCGATTCCTACTTTCAGAAGCAAATGGCCCAGGAGTCTTTTCGAGGCCTCTTGCCTCTCGACCGCCTCCAGAATGACCTGAAGGTCGCCTGACGTTCGCCCCCTCTAGAGTGGGCCAATTCGCACCAACCGGTTTTTCCTCGGCTGTCCTCCATCCCGACCGGCATTCGCCCATCGCGACTCCCAATCCCTCCGCCCCCGCCGCAACCTGTTTCAGGTCGATTCGCCACTTCTCGCCAATCGTCGGCAAATTCCCTCAATCCAAAAACCGCCCACTAGCCGACTCAGCCGATTGCAATCTAGGCTTTTTGCACAATCCGGGGTGTCCTTGATTCCCCCCGTTCGCCATGCGAGAATTCTCGGAGGTCTTCGCATCCCGTTCGGCGTCGATGCAACCAGGCGTACTCACCGGTTCACAGAACCCCCAGCAGAAATTGGCCACTTATGAAGTTCCTCGATGGCTTAACCGTTGGTATCGACCTTGGCACCACCTATTCAGCCATTGCCCACATCGATCAAACAGGTCTTCCTGTTTCAATCCCCAATGCTGACGGCAGAAACATCACCCCTTCGGTTGTGCTGCTCGGCGACGACGGCACCGTCGTTGTTGGTCCTTCTTTCGAACGCAGCTCGCTCGAGTCGGCTGACCACATCATCGAAGCGGTCAAGCGGCAGATGGGAAACAAAGACTACTTCGTGGTCTATCAGAATAAAAAACTCACCCCCGAGTTCATCTCGGCCCTCATCCTCAAAAAGATGAAGCAGGACGCCGAAAAAATCGTCGGCCCGGTCGCCAACGCCGTCATTACGGTTCCCTACTACTTCAACGATATTCGCCGTAAGGCAACTCAAGACGCCGGCCGAATCGCAGGTCTCAACGTCGTTGACATCATCAACGAACCAACCGCCGCCACATTGGCCTACGCCTGGATGAAGGGCGAGCTGGGCCGCACCGACCTCATTCAAGATGCCCGCACTCTCCTAGTCTACGATCTCGGTGGGGGAACGTTCGACGTGACGATCGTTCGCTATACCCCAACTCAGTTCCGCGTCCTCGCTACCGACGGCGATGTGATGCTGGGGGGGATCGATTGGACTCGTCGCTTAGTCGATCACGTCTCCGAGCAGTTCATGCGTAAGTTTGGCGTCGACCCTCGAGAAGATGCCGACGCCCTGCGTAACTTCACCCGCGAATGTGAAGATGCAAAGCGGAACCTAAGCAGCAAAACTCAGGTCCCCATCACGGTCTATCACCAGGGGAAGACTTTGACCGTTAGTCTGACCCGGACCGATTTTGAACGGATGACGTCCGACCTGTTGCAGCGAACCCGCGACACCACCGAACTGGTAATGCAACAGGCTGGCGTCAACCCCGGCTCGCTGGCCGAAGTCGTCCTGGTGGGAGGGTCAACCTATATGCCCGCCGTCGAAAAGATGCTCACCGACGTTTGCCTCCGAACCCCGTCTCGCGAACTCCGTCCCGAAGAAGCAGTTGCTCAAGGGGCTGCCATCCATGCCGCGATCCTTGAAGCTCGCGAGAATCGTGGCTCGTCCAAAGTGGCAGCAGCCATCTTAGGACGTTTGCGCTCGGTCCAGGCGACCGACGTCAATTCCCACTCGCTGGGAATCAAGGTCTCCAGCCCCGAAGACCGCACTCGCAAAATCAATCACATCATGATTCCCAAGAACTCACAGATTCCGTTCAGCATCAGCCAGCGGTTTGTGACGAACTCAGCCAATCAGCAATCGATTCACGTCTACATCTTGGAAGGCGACGCTCAAGACCCCAACGCTTGCACGCAGATTGGTGACTTCCGCATCACCCAATTGCCACCGAACCTGCCTGCAGGTTCTCCGGTGGAAATCACCTATGCCTACGACGCCAACGGCCGAATTCAGGCCACAGCCAAAGAACTGGTCGGCAACCGGGCAGCCAGTGCCGAAATCGTCCGCGATATGGGTCTATCCAACCAGAATGTCGACGCGTTTGGAGAGTTGGCCAAAGGCTACAAGGTCGAATAGTTTCTGGTCGGTGGTCGCTTGAAACCAATTCGGTCCGCAAAACTGACTGTGCTCAATCTCGGCATCAAGCCCCATCTCAAAAGCGGCGGATATCAGTTACACTTCCCATGATCAAGGGGAGAGACAAGCAAATTCGATTTGGGGACAAGTTCTTAATTCAGGCCTGTTCCAGGCATGGAACTGCCGTCTAGGCGGATGGAGACGCGGTCAATGGCTCTCGATGTCTACAAAGACTGGCTGGGAATTCCCGACGGTCCCCGGCCGCCTGACCACTATCAACTCTTACGAGTCGTCCAGTTCGAAGACGACTTCGAAAAGATTCGTAAGAACTACAAGAAGCTCAACGCTCACGTTCGCAAGTACGCATCAGGCCAGTACGCACAGCAGTCGCAAGATTTACTGAACGACCTGGCCAAGGCCATGCTTTGCCTGACCGATGATGAGCGGAAGCTCGACTACGACCGCAGCCTCGGTCGTGAAATCGATGATCGCGATCCCAACACCGGCCGCAGGCCTATGCTGTCGATTCTAGTATCCGATAGCGTCATCACTAACGATCAAGCGAAAGATGTGAAGGACTATGCAGCCCGGGCTGGTCTTTCGATTCGCGATGCTGTCGTCCAAATGAAGTTTGCCGATGCCGATGTTGCCACTCGGGCGATGGCCAGCGAGCTGGGCCGAGCCTTTGTCGACTTAACCGATACGTATCCCGACGACGCGGTACTGGATGCCGTCCCCAAGACTCTTGTTCGCCGGCATAGCTGCCTCCCTCTCTTTGAAGACGATGGCAACATTCTGGTTGCCTGTGCCGATGAGCCAACAACCGAGCTTGAAGACGAAATTCGTCTCCGGTTCGGTAAACCAATTCGCGCCGTACTGGCCGCACCTCAGGCGATCAGCCAGGGGATTGGCAAGTACTATGCCCCCGGGGTGCGCAATGAGGCCGCTGCCGGGCAAATCAAGTCGTCATCCAAGTCGGTTGGCAAGCCGGTCTCTGCCGCTGCTGCTGCTAGAGCACGCAAAAAAGCCTTCTCCGAAATGACGTCGGAAGAGCAGGCCGAGCATCGCAATATGGGCTACATCCTTTGCTGTGCAACGGTCATCGTTCTGGCGAATCTCGATAACTGGGTCTTAGGCCCCATGCTCTGGAAGTACATCACCCCCGATTGGTTCCCGTTTGTCTCAACTCTTCTCGTCGGCCCACCAGTTCTTTATGGGCTGTATAACAAGTACCTCAAGAACTAGCGCTTCTGTCGGACGAGCACGCTTGGCCGAAAATGCCAAACATCAGATTTGATGAACAACAGGCGAGCCACGGGTGTCAACACGTGGGTTCTTCACCCAACCGTTACCTAAGCTGTTTACACCAGTTTTACCAAAACTCATCGAATCTCATCTGCATCAATCTACGGTTCAAACACCTCCGTTCTTGTAAGGCGAGTTTTGAAGTACGTTTCGATTAAGAATGAGTTCAATAAATGACTTACTCAACTAGCCCGAACTATTTGGCCGATCGGAGAAATCCGACACAAGCCTAGTACCTCATCCAGTAAGTTCCTTCCGGTGCCGGCCGAGCCGACGATGCCAATCGTCGGGTTATGCGCTGCTCGTTGAATGACATATCAGGTGAACGAACTTCTGGGACAGAGTGCTAGTATGATCATGGGCTTGCATCGCAACTGCTGGAAACCCAGTCTGTTTTCATCGGAATCAAATCACGCAACCTGAGGTCGTTCTCTCGAAATGAGCCGGAACGCTAGCGTCGGGTTGCATTTGTTGAATTAGAACCGGACGCTAACGCGTTCCAGCTGATAGCCCCATACCAAAGTCGACTACCGACTTGTCCGGAAGTATTGGTCGAAGTACTTATCTCTCATGCTCTTCCATCATCGCAGCACCCCTCGCGCAGCCGATAAACAATTCTCGCGCAACTCCTCCAGATAGGGTGAAGGGACAGTTTATGCCGATTTCGCCTCGCACCACGAAGGATCAACTGAGAATGTTTACAACTTCAATCACAACCTGTTACTGCGGACTTGCCCGCAATACCCTCATTTTTCCTGTGCTGGTTGCGCTCAGTGTTTCCTTCAATTCCAATCCCGCTCTCGCTGCTGAACCAGATGCGGCAAACCCCGTCATCTGGGTCGAAGGAGAATCAGCCACCAAGCACTCCATGAATCGCCACCCCTGGTGGTACGACCAGGTCAAAGTTAATGAACTTTCCGGCGGCGACTTCATCAGCAATTTTGATGACAAGAAGCCCGGAGAAGCCAGCTACTCATTCCAGTCATCCACTGCTGGAAAACGGCTCCTCTGGGTTCGCATAAATCCCGTCAAGTCAAAGGTGTCGTACAACCTTAACAGCAGCAAATGGATAGACATCACCATCGAAGGCAAATCGATCGACACTCGCAACATCGCCGCCGATGAAAAGATCGACTTGCGCTTCATCGCTTGGGTGAGCGTTGGCGAAGTCGATGTGAAATCGGGTTCCAACACCATCGACTTCAAAATCGACGGCGAAGCCAGCCATCACGGCGCACTCGATTGCTTCGTCCTCGCTGACGACTCGTTTGTCCCCAGCGGTAAACTCAAGCCGAGCGAACTTGCCGTAGCAACCAAAGCCGAAGGAAACTGGGTCCCGTTTGCCCCCGGTCGCGACCAGTTCCCTGCCGATTGCCCGATCGACTTGCGCTGGCTGAATGAGCGTTTTGCGGGCGAAAACGGCCGCATCCTGGCCAAGAATGGAAAATTCATCCACGAAACCAACAGCCAGCCAGTTCGCTTCTGGGCCGTCAACGGGCCTTCCAGCGATGATCAAACCATCGTGAAGTATGAAGCGCGTCTACTGGCCAAGTACGGCGTCAACCTCGCCCGCATTCATCACGGATACTACAACGAGCAAGGCCAGCTCGATCAAACCAAAGTGATTGCAGCCATCCAAACGATTGAATCGCTGAAGGCCGAAGGAATCTATTCGCTGCTATCAGTCTACTTCCCGCTCTGGATGACGCCAGATGCCAATAACCCAACCCTCAAAGGGTACAACGGCAGCAAAAAGCCATTCGCTTCCCTCATGTTTAATCCCGAGTTCCAAAAGCTCTACCAAAGCTGGTGGACCGCCATTTTAACCACCCCCAGCCCTACCACAGGCAAAGCCTTAATCGATGAACCTGCCCTCATGGGAGTCGAAATTCAAAACGAAGACTCGTTCTTCTTCTGGACATTCAATAACGATGCTCTCCCGGATCCCCAACTTCGACTTCTGGAAACCCAGTTCGCCACGTGGGCTAAGAAAAAACATGGCGGCCTCAAGCAAGCACTCGCTAAGTGGGATAACCAGCAGATTGACCGTGACAGTCTCAGCGAAGCAAGACTTGGCTTTCGCCCCTTATGGAACATAGCCAACGAACGAACCCCACGCGATCAAGAGACTGCTCGCTTCTTGCTGGAGACTCAGCAATCCTTTTACGCCAACCAGAAGCAGTTCATTCAGAAGCTTGGCTACCAAGGGCTTGTCACTTGCTCGAATTGGGTGACCGCTGATGAACGTGTCCTGGGTCCTCTTGAAAAGTACAGTTATACGGTCGGTGACTTCATCGACAGGCATGGCTACTTTGGCTGTCAGCACAAAGGAGATTCAGCCGAATGGTCGGTCCGCAATGGGCATACCTATACCGATCGCAGCTACTTGAAGTTCGATAGCGAAGAACCCGGCAAGCCGCTCCAGTTCGAGCATCCTGCCATCGATACTCAATACAACGACCTCCCCTCGATCATTTCGGAAACAACCTGGAATCGCCCCAATCGCTACCGCACCGAAGCCCCCCTGTTCTACGCCGTCTTCGGTGCACTCCAAGACTCCGACAGCATTGTCAACTTTGCCTTCGATGGTGGAGATTGGTCGGTTCAACCAGGCTACTTCATGCAACCCTGGACGCTCTGCGCTCCTACGCAAATGGGTCAGTTTCCAGCAGCCGCCCTCCTCTATCGTCAAGGCTATGTGAAGGAAGGAGATGTCGTCGCCGACATCCAACTCGGAATCGAAGACACACTCAACTTAAGCGGAACTCCCCTCCCTCAAGGAGCCTCATTCGATGAATTGCGGCTCAAAGATGTTCCTGCGGAAGGGAAGCTCCCCAAGGCAGGCCAGGTCTTAGACCCACTGCTCCACTACGCTGGGCAAGCCAAAGTCCGCTTCGCGCAAAAGACCACCCCACCCAAACTGGCCAACCTGTCGAAGTACATCGACCACAAACAAAAGACCATCAAAAGCACCACGGGCGAAATCAATTGGAACTATGGTCAAGGATTTGTAACGGTTGCCTCTCCCAAAGCCTGCCTTGCGTTTGGTCAATTGAAATCGATGGGCGAAACAACTCTCGGCGAACTCACGATCAATTCAGACCTCGAACTCGGCTCGATCGCCCTCGTCAGCCTTGACGGTGCCGATATTTCTCAGTCGAAGAAGCTCCTGCTTCAAGTCATGTCAGAAGAACAAACCACTGGCTGGCGAACTGAATCTCTGGGCGAACGATCGAAACGGATCGTCGATATCGGCCGATCTCCCTGGCAGATCCGCCAGCTCGAAGGGACCATTGCCTTCAAGGGACAACGCGGTCAGTCTCTCTCCGTCACCACCCTCGATCTGCAGGGCCAACGCGTGAAAGACTACGGCTCGGCCGACTCCATCACTCTCGACCCGTCAACCTGCTACTACCTGCTGGAAACCAAGTAAGCCAGACCTCGCCACTCCTTCTCACTCCGCAATTGCGGGTTATTGGCGTTCCCTTTTCCGGTTCGGCCAACTTCTGCTTTGTTGCAGCGAGCCATGTCGCGCTCCTCGATCCCCTTCATCGTGACCAGTTGCATCAGGTCCCCCCCCTGCTAATATGGAACTGGTCAAATGAGCCACACGGACGCAGCGCACAGTCGCAGCTATTGCTTTAAGCCATTACCATTAAACAGGTTGCAACTTAGGTTTTGACTTTCGGGCTAGCCGCAGAGAGTGTTTTGCACTCCACCAACTGTCGGTCCGGCCAAAACGGTTAGACTATTGGCCAGTCCCAAGTTGACCACCCTTTGCATCCTTAACAGAAGGCAAACTGTATGGAGTTTCTGTCACCCGGCGGCCCGGGCCCTCGGGCAGCCCCGTTTCAGGCTCCTCAAGGAGATTTATCGATCCTCGCAGGCTCGGCCAATCCCCTCCTGGCCCGCCAAATCGCGCAACGGTTGGGGGTGGTCCTCACTCCCGGGCAAGCTCACGTCTTCAGTGAAGGGAACGTCTTCGTCCGCATCAAAGAAAACGTGCGCGGCAAAGACGTCTATGTCATTCAGGGCTGCCACTACCCTGTTAACGATAACTTCATGGAACTGCTGTTCTGGATCGACGCGGCCCGTCGGGCCAGTGCCCAAAACGTCACGGCCGTCATCCCCTTCTTCAGCTATGCGCAAGGGGACAAAAAAGACGAGCCGCGCGTTTCAATCCGCGCCCGAGTCTGTGCCGACGCCATCGAAGCAGCCGGTGCAGACCGCGTTCTAACAATGGATTTGCACAGCCCGCAAATCCAGGGCTTCTTCCGCGTTCCAGTCGACCACCTTTACGGCCGCAATGTCCTGTGCGAACACTTCAAGTCACTCGGCGTCCGCGATCTTGTGGTCTGCAGTCCCGATGTCGGCTTCGCCAAAGGAGCCGCTTCTTACGCCAACCTGCTGGGTGTCCCAGTCGTCATCGGCAATAAGCAGCGTGTCGATCATTCCGAAACAGTCGAAGTCCTCGAAGTCATCGGCGATGTCGCCAACAAAAACATCTTTCTCGTCGACGATCTCACGATCACAGGCCGGTCGCTGGTCGAAATGGCCAAGACCCTCAAGAAGCGCGGGGCCAAAGACATTTACGCCGCCGTCAGTCACGGTGTCCTATCAGAAGGAGCAACCGCTCGCATCGCCGACAGCGAGATCAAGCAAATGTTTATCACCGATACCATCGAATCGAAGTTCGAGCCATTACCACCCAAAATTGAAGTCGTCAGCGTTGCCTCGCTCTTCGCTGCAGCCATCCGGTCGATCCACGACAGAACCAGTATCAGCATGCTATTCCCCGAGCCAAAACGGTCATCGCATTAGTAGCCGTTGGAGAGATCTCGCAGACTAGGTCTTCAAGTCGCAGCCGAGCCGACCACGCCAGTGGTCGGGTTCTTTTCATGAGTAGCTGAAACGTCATAATTCCAGCCCTTAGTCGACCAACCGGGTCTCGCAATGAACTCTCTGGTATACGGGCTATGCCTCTCGCTCTTATTGGCAGGTTCGTCGATGTTCGCTCATGCAGCCGATGGACCTAAAGGCTCCCTGGTTATCATGGGGGGAAGCGAGCGCTACGATACCAGCGAATTCTGGACCGAGATCGTCTCCCTCGCTGGGGGTCCCGGCGCCAAAATCGCCATCCTTCCCACAGCCAGTAGCGACCCGCAGCGCGTTGCCTCTCTGGTCATCGATCCTCTCCAAAAGGCCGGGGCAGAGACCTTCGTCCTCCCTATCACTTGGTCTAATCCCAGCGAAAGTGCCCAGCAAGCTGCCAACGATCCCGAGCTCGCTCAGAAGGTCCTGTTAGCGCAAGGTGTCTTCATGGTTGGCGGCTCTCAGTCACGGATCGTCCGGGCACTCTACAACGACGATGGCAGCCAGACCGAAGTCCTCAAGGCGATGTTTCAGTCATACGAGGCTGGCGGCGTCATCGCCGGGACAAGCGCCGGAGCGGCCGTCATGAGCCGCGTGATGTATCGCGATGCCGAGTCGGTTCTTAAAACCATGCTCGAGGGGGTCCGCATGGGCAAAGAAATTGATCGTGGCTTAGGCTTTTTACCGGATGACTGGTTCGTCGATCAGCACTGTCTGGTCCGCGGCCGCTTTGCCCGCGCTCTGGTTGCGATGCAGCACCAGGGCTTTCCCTTCGGCCTGGGGATTGATGAGAATACTGGAGTCGTCATTCGCCGCGGTCATGACCTAAGAGTCATTGGTCATAAGGGGGTGATCGTCATGGACCTGTCGGCGGCCACGACCGACACCACGATCGAAAAATTCAATCTGCAGAACGTCCGCCTTACCTACCTCGATCGCGGCGACCGCTTTGATCTCACCACCCGGGAAGTCACCCCCAGCCTTGAAAAACTCGAAGAGCAAAAAATCGAGCCGTTCTCACCCGACTTTCGCCCCTTCTTTCGGAAGCAGCTCTTCTTTAACGATATTCTGGCCAATACAACTGTCGCCGATCTAATGGGCAAGCTCATCGACAACAAGTTCCCAACCGCCATTGGCCTCGCCTTCGACGGCATGCAGGCCCGTACCGAACCGGTCGACGGCTTCGAGTTTCTATTCACCCGTGACGAGGAAAGCGTCGGCTGGTACACCGAACGCTTCGGCGGCGACGACTACACCGTTCTCAACATCCGCCTCGATATCCGGCCAATTCGAATCACCGGGCCATTGTATGAGTAGCGACCGGTTCAAAACCCGGCTGGTGGCAGATTCGGCTCGGCAAAACAGGAGATTAGCATCTCCCGCCAAAGAGTGTGAAAAACACGGCCAGAAGCCCGGCCCGTACTATTTCGGGCTCATTCTTCCAAATCGACTATCATTCGTTATCGGGTCCGCTTGGCGTCGGTAGTCTGTTTCACCTCCTCACCCGATTCGTCGTAACCGTCTGATTGGGTCGTCCATGTCCCCCAAGAAAGTGGCCAGCAAAACAAAGGCCCTCTCGTCTGCCAACCAGCCACTCCTTGACTGGTTCGCTCTGCAAGGCTGGCAACCATTTCCATTTCAACAGGCCACCTGGCAGGCCTACCTGAACGGACAGAGTGGACTGGTTCATGCAACCACCGGTACCGGTAAAACCTACGCGGTCTGGGGAAGCCCTCTTCTCAAATACCTCAGCCAACAAGAGCAACAACCAAAACAAAACGGTACTAATCAACCAATACAGCCATCGCAGATCGCCCCACCATTAAAAGTCCTCTGGATCACACCGCTCCGAAGCCTTGCCGCTGATACCGAAAAAACTCTCATCGCCATGACTCAGGGGCTAAAAATCCCGTGGCTCATCGAGCGGCGGACCGGTGATACCCCAGCCAGCCTCAAAAACCGCCAGCGCGAGCGGCTACCAACCTGCCTCATCACCACCCCCGAAAGCATGTCCCTGCTTTTGGCCCGTAGCAACGCCAGGCAGCAATTTGCTCAGCTCGAAGCAGTCATCGTCGACGAATGGCACGAGCTGCTCGGCACAAAGCGCGGCGTCCAGGCCGAACTCTGCTTAGCCCGGCTTCGATCGTGGAATCCCAACTTAATCACCTGGGGACTCTCAGCCACGCTTGGTAACCTCCCTGAAGCGATGCGCGTCCTCATGGGACCGCAGCCAGCCCTCAATCACTCTACTCCCCATCAGCAGGGAGTCCTCATTGAAGGGTCTCGCGAGAAGGTCTACCACATCGATAGCCTCTTGCCCGAATCAATCGAACGCTTCCCTTGGGCAGGCCATTTAGGCGTGCGGCTCTTAAAGCCAGTTCTCTCCCTGCTCGAAGCAGGACAATCATCTCTCGTCTTCACCAATACGAGAGCCCAAACCGAGATTTGGTACCAAGCCATCCTGGCGGCCCGACCCGACTGGGCCGGTCAAATCGCCCTCCATCATGGCTCGCTCGATTCCGAGGTCAGGGCCTGGGTCGAAAACGGACTCCGCACCGGAAGCCTCAAATGTGTCGTCTGTACCTCTTCACTCGACCTCGGAGTCGACTTCTCTCCCGTCGATCAGGTACTCCAAATCGGCAGCCCCAAAGGTGTCGGGCGACTGTTACAGCGAGCAGGGCGAAGCGGCCACCAGCCTGGCGCAGCCAGCCAGGTCATTTGCATTCCAACTCACGCTCTGGAGCTGGTCGAGTTCGCGGCCACGCGGCAAGCACTGGCTGAAGGTCGCATCGAAGCCCGAGCACCCCTTTCCAAGCCACTTGATGTTCTGGTGCAACACGCCGTCACCATCGCCCTGGGAAGTGGCTTCAGGCCGGATGAACTATTCGCCGAAGTCAAACAATCAGCCGCGTATGCCAACTTAACCACGGAAGAATGGGAATGGGTCCTGGGGTTCATCCATCATGGCGGAAATGCACTTAAGGCCTATGCAGATTACCAGCGCACTGAAATCATCGATGGCGTTTATCGCGTCACCAACCCCAAAATCGCGCGGCAACATCGCATGTCGATCGGAACCATCACCAGCGATGCGGCCATGTCGGTTCAATACCTTCGGGGTGCGCGGCTCGGCACAGTCGAAGAAGCATTCATCTCCCGGTTAAAGCCAGGCGATGTCTTCACCTTCTCCGGTAAGTTCTTAGAGCTGGTTAGGGTTTACAACTTAACCGCCTACGTCAAGCCCGCCAAGAATCCCAAAGGCCCCATCCCCCGTTGGGGGGGCGGCCGAATGCCCCTCTCCTCCGAGCTTTCCCGCGCGGTCCGTAAGCTGCTCGAAGAAGCTCGCGACGGAATCTACAACGGCCCCGAAATGGAAAACGTTCGGCCAATCCTCGAACTCCAAAACGAGTGGTCGATCGTCCCCCGCGAATCCGAACTACTCATTGAAGTCCTGAAGTCTAAAGAGGGGCACCACCTGTTCCTCTTCCCCTTCGCTGGGCGACTCGTCCATGAAGGCCTTGCAAGTCTGTTTGCCTATCGGCTCTCACAAATTGAACCTCTCACCTTCACGATGGCAATGAACGACTATGGAATCGAACTCTTGTCTGCTAAACCCGCCCCACTAGAAGCAGCCATCAAGCAGGATTTGTTTTCCACAGAGAACCTTGCAGCCGATATCGCCAAAAGCTTGAACGCGGTCGAAATGGCCAAGCGGCAGTTTCGCGAAGTCGCCCGCATCTCCGGCCTCTTGTTCACCGGAATGCCCGGAGCACCGAAATCAAATCGCCACCTGCAGGCCTCAGCCGGCATGCTCTACGACGTCTTCGCCGAGTACGATCCAAACAACCTGCTGTTAGTGCAGGCCAAACGAGAGGTCCTCGAGCGGCAACTCGAATCGACCCGCCTCGAGCAAACATTGCTCAAGCTGCAAACCTCAACCATTCAACTTCAACACGTCGAACGCCCCACCCCACTCGCTTTTCCACTCTTGGTCGATCGACTCCGCGAAAAACTATCGAGTGAAAAACTGGCCGACCGAGTTCAACGAATGCAAATCCCCCTCGAAAAAGCAGCCTCTAAGAAAAAGACCAAATGACTCAGCCCTAGCCCCCGAGTCTCCAAAACTCCTCCCCCCACCCATCACCGACTTACTCGAGCCGACAGTGCCAACCGTCGGGTTCTTCAACACCGACCGTTCAAACCCTCACATCGTTCCGCTCCCCCGCAACGGGTGGCCCGACCATCTTGTGGCCGGGCTTGCACAGCAGCAGGATGCAGAGCCTTCCGCTACCCAGCCCGTTTGAAAATCGGCAACAACT
>JAIXVG010000503.1 GCA_027483145.1 Planctomyces sp. | reverse complement strand
GATGGATATCACATCAGCACACTGCTGTTAACGTTTTTCTTCCGGCATATGCGTGAGTTGATCACTGCGCATCGATTGTTTTTGGCCCAACCGCCGCTCTATCGAATCATGGTTGGGAGCGAGACGATTTATGCTCGTGACGATTTTCAAAAGGAAGAGGTGCTGGCCAGCTTGCCGGCCAATCGCAAAGTTGAGATCGGCCGGTTTAAAGGGCTGGGGGAGATGACCGCTCAGCAACTCAAAGAGACGACGCTTGATCCCAAACTGAGAACGCTGTTGCAGGTTGATATTGAAAGCGTCCTTGATGCGGACCGGACGTTTCAGCAACTGCTGGGCAAAGATGCGAGCGAGCGGTATCGCATCATCATGGAAGAAGCGAACCAGGTTGATGATATCGACTTGTAGGAAGGGGGACCGGCAATCGGCCCAAACAACCCTTGGCGATGCTACGCCATTTCGCTGAGGGCATCATACGAGAGATAGCCGACGATTCCTGCAGAAATAAGGAAGCAGATATCAAGAATGGTCGAGCCAGCGAATGGGAACTGGGAGACCAGATCGAGAATGCAGAGTAGCGCCACTAAAACGGCAGCCCCCATTGAAGCGTAAATCATCTGCTTGGGAATGTTGATCGCCATCCGGCTGAGCCTTCCTGTCGTACCGTCTGTCCCGGAACAGTTTTGAAGTGACTGAATGGGTGAGTAAAGTGGTGATAAGCTTCGGACGAAACGGATGCAAGCTGGGCCGAAGGAGACGCCAACCTGTTGTGAGAGGCCTTGAGAATCATTGCATCCAAGAGCAGTGATGACTCACCTAATGAGAATCAGTTGCAACTTGCGGCCAGCACAAATCTTTCCGAAATTCGATATTAGACCCGCTCGCTGAGTTCCACAAGATACCCATCCGGGTCATGGACGAACATCTGAAACGCCCCGTCCGGCCTTTTTTTGGGGGGAACAACGACCGGTACCCCATGCCCGGCCAGTCGATTTGCCATAGCCGGACCATCCGGAACGAGAAACGCGAAGTGGTGGCCGCGCGAATTTGAACTGCCCCCCTCGCCTGCTGGACCGGACCCCGGGTAGGCCAGAATCGTGTGGATGAGTGTCGCCCCTGCCCGAAACCATTGCCCCTCGAATGAAAACGGGGGTCGGGCGACCGCCTCCATTCCGAGGATGTCGACGTAGAAGCGGTGAGTGGCTGCCAGATTGCTGACGACAATCGTCACGTGATCGAGCGATTCAACTTTAGGGTGCATGGAAAGATCGATGCCAATTAAGAGAGGCCGGTCAGGTTAGCGACCTCTTATTCTGGCAACCGAGGTGTGCTTTCTCAATGGCCGACGCAGAGTTCACGTTCCGGCCTGGGAGCGTTCGCGTTTCGCCCAAGTCCAGTTTACACCACCGACGTGTGCGCGATGAGATTCGACGTTGGTTGGGACCCTGCCACCCACCAGTTGGCTCCGTCACGTACAATGCGGCGATACAGGGTGTCGCGCTCGACAGGGACGCGACCTGCTTCGTTAATAAGTTGATGTAATTGAGAGACTGTCAGCCCTTCAGGAGTTTGAGCGCCGGCATCGTGATAGATTAGTTCGTGGACCACCGTCCCATCGATGTCATCGGCGCCGAATCGCAAGGCGACCTGGGCCACCTTCTCGCTTAACATAATCCAGTAAGCCTTGATGTGATCAAAGTTGTCGAGATATAGCCTGGAAAGGGCAATCATTCGCAGATCCATTTGCCCTGTAGGCTTTGGGAGATGGCTGAGACCTGTGTTGTCGGGATGGAACGCCAGCGGGATAAACGTTTGGAAGCCGCCGGTTTCGTCTTGCAGGTCACGAAGCTTGGTCAAATGATCGAGGCGATGCTCGGCCGTCTCGATCGAACCGTAGAGCATGGTGGCATTCGATCGTAAACCCAGCTGATGGGCAGTGCGGTGAATCTCGATCCAATTGCGGGCATCAGCTTTGTGCTCGCACAACTGCGAACGAACGTCGGGATGAAAAATTTCCGCTCCACCTCCTGGCATGCTTCCTAGTCCCGCATCGATGAGCTGTTGCAGCACCCACTTGATGGGCTGCTTTGTGATGAAACTGAACCAACCGATCTCGACGGCGGTCCAGCCCTTGATGTGAATCTCGGGGCAGGTTTCGTGCAGCACCTTTACAATGTTGACGTACCAATCGAATTTCTTCTGATGGTGAAGCCCCCCTACCACGTGGATTTCGGTGGCCCCTTTCGCTCGAGCTTCGAGGACCCGTTCACGCAGCATGTCGTCGGAGAACGCATAGGCTTTTTCAGCCTTGAGATCGGAGCGGAACGCACAGAAGCGGCAGCGATAGACGCAGACGTTTGTGGGGTTTAAATGGATGTTGGTGTTGTAGTAAGCGACGTTACCATGCTTGCGCTCTCGCACGATGTTGGCCAGTCGACCAAGGGTTAAGAGGTCGACTTGCTGGTCGAGGTAGAGGCCTTCTTCGAACGTCAGACGTTCACTGGCCAGAACTTTTTCTTCGATTGTTTTGAGCATGATCACTTTCGATTGCTTCGGAGCGGCTGCGGGGAGCCAGCCCTTGTTTGTTTGCTTGTAGGTGGACCGTTGCTGGTCGGGGTGCTCAGGTCCAGAGTTTGATTCCGACGTCGAGCAAGGCGGCCAGGAAGAGGCCGATGCTGATGACGGCGTTGATTTGGAAGAAGGCGATGTTCACCCGGGTTAAGTCGTCGGGAGATACCAGACAATGTTGGAAGACCAAGAGAGCACTCACTATCGCGACGGCTGCCAGCATTACCGGGCCATGGCCGCCAGTGATGACGAAAGCCCACAGGCAGCCCATCGCCAGGAGGTGGCTGGCAAAGGCAACTTTCAGCGCACCTCGTATCCCAAGTTTGGCGGGGAGGCTGAAGAGGCCTGCCTTCTGGTCGAAGGCCGCATCCTGGCATCCATAGAGAATATCGAAGCCCCCAACCCAGAAGAAGATGATCGCTGCTAACCACACGGGCGTTGCCGCGATCTCGCCCCGAATGGCGATCCAGGCGGCAAGAGGAGAGAGCATCAGTGCGGTCGCCAGCCAGTAGTGGCAAAGCGACGTGAACCGCTTGGCGTAAGAATAACTGAGGAGAAAAAAGAGGACTGGGACAGCCAGGATTACGGGCCAACGGTTGGGCAAGAACAAGAGCGTGCTGGCAACGAACGCCAGTGAAGTCCCCAGAACAAACAGGGTGACCGATTGGAAACTTAACAGGCCGCTGGGGAGATGGCGTTTTTCTGTCCGGGGATTGGCCGCGTCGAACTGGGCATCAACCAGACGGTTGAACGCCATGGCGCTGGAGCGGGCCATGACCATGCACAGAACCACTCCCAACAACTGTTGCCAGTGAAACGCAGTTCCAGGCGTCTGCCACGCAAGGAGCGCAGCCAGCAGGGCGAAGGGAAGGGCGAACACGGTATGACTGAAACGAATCAATTCCAGAAATCGAGTTGCAGTAGTGAGCATAGGAAATGATTGTTCACCGGGCTGGTTTGGTCCCGCGACATGATTCGAGCGTTCGCGGCCGGGGAGCTGGCCGACCGCCATGACCGGAGTGTAATCCCGGACGGCCGAAAATCGATAGCCTGTGGTCAGGTCGTCGTTCAGGATGCGAGACATGATTATCCTCGATTCGCATGGTTTTCTTCTATGAAAACCGGTGTCCGCCCGACGGGGTTAACGGACGGGCGCGGAGCGAGCGGCTCGAGGGGAAATCTGGGCTGCTGGTTCGGCGCCGGGCGGGCGATTCCCGGCGGCGACTTGAAGGAGCGAACTCGAAAAAAAGCCGACGATTCGCATAGTCGGCTCGGGCGGGTGTTTCAAGGCAACCAGATTGCGACGGCCATTGCCTGTTGCAATCCGGGTGGCGTTGTGGCTGGTCAGGGCATTGGGCGGTTCAAGGCCCCTTCGCGTTCCAGGTGGTTGACCCACCGCTGAACGGTGAGGCCCCTTTTGGCGACGGGGTCGGTTGGGCGGTAGTCGTACTTTCGACCTGCGAGCCGTTGGATGTGGAGGAAGGCCAGTTCGCGAATTTCTTCGTCGGGGTGCATGAGGGCCTGCACCAGAGCACGGGAGGTTTCGGGGTCGCGACTATCTCCTTCCGAGTAGCCCCATAGCAGCCGGTGAATCTCCTGGGCTTCTTCGGGGGAGTAGCGATTGAGCAACTCTTCCATCAGACGCTTTCCAGATTGAGGCTCGCGGGGGAGCCATTGCCGGAGGCCGTGGATGGCAGCGAGGCGGGCTTCTTCATGCGGGGACAAATCGAAGGCAAGGACCATCCCTTCCAGGTTGCCGGTGAGGACGGCTGCTTCGACAGCCAGCTCGGCTACTTTTGGACGGGGATCGTTCGCCAGGGCGGCCATCGACATTTCGAGTTTGGTTTCTGGTTCGAACAGCTTCTCAAACGCAGTGGCTGTGCGGCGCATGGTCGGTGACATTTTGCGGCGATCGAGGCTGACCCAATCCGGGATGAACGAGGTGACTGAATCAGCGGGAGACTCGACCGCGATCGCTGCTTGCCGATCGCCGGGAGAGAGTGACAGCCGTTGACTCGTGTTGATTTGAATTGGTTCTTGAGTTCCTTCCTGGAGGAGAACCTGCCCTTCGGTGACAACCAAAAACGCGACGATGCCACTGCGGCCAAAATGCTGATCGACTGCTTCTGGCTCTTTGAGACGGACCTCAACGGCGAAGCTGGCTGGCCCTTCGATGGCCTTGATGCGGTAGGCAAGGCCTCCAACTGCCAAGCCAAATGAAGCTTGTTCCGCTTTCGGGGCGGGGAGGTCGACGACTATTCGTCCGCGATCGACCAACAGCCCCGCTGCGGTTGTTCTTTCACTTGGAAGGGTTTGGACAACCGTCCCTCCAAGTACAGCGACTTGAGCAAGCTGGGGTTCAATTAGCACCTGAGCTTCAAACGGTTCTGGAACGGCGAAGACCTGCAACACCGGCAGCGGCTTATCCCGTTCCATCAAGTACCAATGGCGATCGTTCGCATCAAACCGCATCGCGACGCTTTCGGCCCCTTTGCAAAGGACCTGCACACCATCGGAGTAACGCTCGGTCACTGCAGGAGGAGCAGGAGGGTTGGGACTGGTCGCTGTCGGCTGTGGTAGTTCGGCGGGCTTGATAAGAGCGGCTGGAGCCGGACTAGCGGCCGCCGCGACTTCTGTACTGGTCTTCGGGGGCATGGCTTCTGGGAGGGCTTCGGCCGCGGGATCGACGGGCGCCTGATTGGTCTTAGCCGAGGCGACTTCCATCGGGAGCGAACTTGCGGCGGTGGCATCCGGTGATTGAGTAGGGGTGGCCAACGCGCTGTTGCTGGCCTGGTTTTCTGCGGCAGGGGACAACAAGGCAGCTGCCGGATTAGTGTCGGCTGGCTTGGCTGAGTCGCTGCTCGAAACGACTGTCACCCGGGACGACTTGGCAGCAGATCTCTGGGGGACAGTCGACTGCTTGATCCCCGAGACGAGTTGGCTATCGACAACCAGAGTTCCGATCCAGATCGCCGTCAGAACTCCCAAAACGGCGAAGGGCAAAACCTGACGAACCAGCGACCGTGGCTTGAGCTGATCGGGTAGGCCTTCAGCGAAAGTCGACGGCTTGGCCGGGACCGTGGGGAGCGACGGCTGGGAACCGGGCTTTGATGCTTTGGGCTGGCCGAGCGCGTTGAAGCGGGCCATGTTGAGGTTCCCGGCTGGGACTGGCTCGCTGACTGCGGTCGTCAGGATTTGGTGGACGGCTGCGACTTCCGCCAGCTCGAGGTCTGATTCGAGGCACAGCTTTTCGAAGGCGGCCAGCTCTTCAGCTGGCATGGTGTTGTCGAGATAGTTGGCGACGTAATTGGGGTCGATGGCCGTCCCGTTCGGCTCGAATTCCGGAGCACCAAGACGACGACGGCGGACGACTTCGCGAATCCGCTTGGCGAGCTCATCGGCGACCGGGCTTTCGGCGATCTTGTTGCCGATTTCAACCGCCTCGCTCGGTTCCAGGACATCGTCGAGGTACGCCAGGAGGGTGCGAAGGGTGAGCCGAATTGTCATGGTGAGTCGCTTCCAGGCAGGGCGGGTGATTGATCAGCATTGGAATAGGGGGCAACAAGGACCTACAAAAAGAGTGGCGCGACCTGGCTGGCTTCGTGCAAGAAAACGAATTGGCCGGAAACTTTTGCGAAGATTTCTGGCAGTCCAAGGTGGTCCATTCGGAATCCAAGAGAGTTGCAGTCGACCATAACCACCCAAAGTTCCACGTGGAACGGAGGGGGAAGGCTCGGCTAACCCACGTGGCGCCAAAGGGGGAGGGGATTTTCAGTTCGCGAAACCGGTCGTCCAAGTGACCCTGCCGCAGCGCCGCAGAGCGGGGGTTTTCACGTGAAAATCGCCATTCGAATTCCGAACTCGTCGACCGGCGCAGGATTTGGCCTGAGAGTGGCGGATCCGGCGGCGATTCGGCCAGCGGTCCAAAGGCAGGCCAAGGCATCCAGCAGGTCGTCGGGCTGGCAGGCCGACCTGGGGTATCTGGCGAGCAAATCTTCGAGGTCCAGTCCTGGGAATTCCTGGACAAGGAGCCTGGCTCGATCGGCTGCCCCGTCGGCCGATTTCTTCCCGCCGGCCAGGCGTGTGTCGCCGTTGATGGTCTGGAACGTTAGCTCTGGGTGGACCTCATGGACCTGCAGCCGAAGGCCGGGTTGCTGCTGGAGAAGGGTGTCGAGCTCGCGGATCTTCGGAACGAGGTTCCACCCCTGGACCGAGATTTTGCGACCAT
>JAIXVG010000186.1 GCA_027483145.1 Planctomyces sp. | reverse complement strand
TCTTCGTCTGTGTAATAAGTGAAGTCAATCCCCTGCTCTGTGGCACGATTATCAAACCGAACAGAATCCCAACGGTTCTTGTTGGCTACTGGCGAGTCATTTGAGATTGGTGGGAGAAACGACGAATCGCTGAAATCAGGCATTAGCAGCAAATGAACCGGTTGCCCCACCAACGGATGACGGAGCGGATCTGCCTGCTGCCCGGCCATTCGTCCATTACCAAAAGCTTCACCAATCTCGTTCGGCTCTGAGGCCAGGCTCTTGGTACGAGCCATCGAAGCAAGAACGTACCGCCAAGCTCGCGATTCCCAGTACCGTCCCAGCTTTTCGAGGTTCGTTATGACCGGTTCATATCTGGCTATGTTTCCTTGATCGGCAAACAACAGGTTTGAAAGATCGTCTAACTCTTCAAGCAAGGCGGCTCGTTCTGTGAGCGCTTTTGCAAAGCTGGCAACCTGCGATTCGTTAAGAGAACGGAGGGTTTGTGATAGTTGCTGGCAAGCTTGTCGATCGTTTGGCTGTCGCAGCAGGGCTTCGGCATAGCAGCGAGCGGCCCACAGTGGGTGACCAACTGCGTTGCACCATGTTCCGCGCACAATCCACACGGAGGGGTGCTGATCTGCATTTGCAGGCGCTTGCTTATGCCACTGAGCAAGCAGCGATAAATCTCGATTGTTTGCGTGAACCCTTCCGATGCGGGCATAGGCTTCAAGATATCCTGAGTGGCCTTGCGGAACCTGCCGAAAGGCTTGAAGTGCTACAGCATGCTTTCCATCCCGGGAAGCGATGGCGCCGTGTGCTAAATTTACGAGAGGGTCAGAGGAGTTGGCTGCCTGATCGCTGACCTCCAGATTTCGATCCTGGCCTATGAGAAAGAGAAGTGTCTCCAGATCGACTTCGCCTTGCTCGATTCCATTTAGTTGAAAGGGCAAGGCCTCGAATCGCCGAGCCGAACTGACAAGCAAGAATTGCAGTCTTGAACGGCATGCAGACAGTTGATAGCCAGTAGCCAGCAACTTTCTGAGCCGCGTTTCTGCAGCCGACCACTCTCCCTGTTGAAGCTCGATTGATGCAAGAGCGAGCATGGCCGACTGCGTTGCGGGAGAGTCTGTTTCTGGAATAGATCGATAGGCGGCAATAGCCTCATTAAGCCTGTCAATGCGGCTTAGAGCTTCACCCAACAGGGACAAGTCTTCCGACGCGAGCTCGCCCTTCGTCCACCGTGGGTAGCAATAGTCGACGACCTGCTGGGCGCCCCCAGACTTTAACAGCTGCCGCAACTGGGGCCGCTGAACTACCGGGTTGGCACCTTGCGTTCCAGCGACTTGATTCTTGGGGGGGGGCGACTGAGAAAAGCAGCCGAGGATCCCTGCGGCAGTAAATACCAGCAGTATGAGCAGTACTCGACCGAGGTAAGGGATCAAGAAAACGTTTCCGGAAAGCGAGCCGCCCGGTCGGTTCGTCAACCCGCACTCAATACGGGATCGGGTCTTGCAAGCCGATTCGATCAGAAGCTCAATTCGGGCGGATGACAAAACTGACTTGGCTCAAGGATTCCGCAAACTGCAGCGAACCGTTTCTCGCAATTTTTGCGAGAAACGGTTCGCACTGGCGGAAATCGAGTTGTCTTCAAGAACCTGACTAGAGGGACAACCAATTTGACATTGCAACCCAATGGGGACGATTTGGAATCACTTGCTCCCCAATGAAAACTTCAGCTCAGGTTCGCCCGCCCCGACTTTGGCACGCAATGGCGATTTTTGGGGATCGGTGTACTTGGCCGGTATCGCGAGATCGGCTTTCTCTACTGGTCCGGGCTTATTCTTTTTATTGGCGGCTTCTTTCATCTTTTCGACCATCGCCAAATGGCCCTGCTGCGGAGTCACTGGAGCTGCAGTTGCAGCCGGTGCTGACTTCATCACAACAGCAGTGTAGTCGCCCGCCAGTGCCCCTTTCTCGACTTGGCTGGGACCGAACCGAGTTGCGATCTCAAACTTTCCCTGATAGTCGGTCACTCCTGATGCCACCCAGCCTTTCCCATCGACTACTGCACTATTGAGGATGACGGTTGCTCCTTCGAGGGGGGCACCTTCCAAAGTAACTACGCCCGTAGCAGGAAAAACTGGGTCATGCTTAACGATGGTGCTGCCCGATCCGCAACCCATCATCACGACGGAGACCATACACCCCAGGAGCGAAACAATAGACTTGAAGTCAATGCCCAGTGTCATGATCACCTTTCCGAAAACAATAGCTGTAAGTCGAGTCTACAGATACGAGGTACGCCGGTGTTACCCCAACTACCCGTCAAAGTGGACCTGCTTAAATTTGTGCAAATGCGAGTCACTACATGTTACAGGTAGACGTAAAGGCGAGCCAGCGGACAACTGATCGATCACCACAAGACGCAGACCAATAAAAAGTCTGGCAATGACTGACGGCTTGCGTTGTCTGGACCTGACAGAGTTACCAGCCTGTTTTCACATCGCCATTGAAAGTAATGCCGTGCGAGGACGAGGCTTTCAAGACGAACTGGCTGCATTGGCAATGTGCCAACAGCTTACCACTGAAGTCCAGCCCGGAGATACGAAGGAGAACAGCCGGTCATCGAATTGATCGACGACCGGCTGCTACAACGATTGATTCAATGAGTCAGAAGACCATCGAAACCCATGTTATGCAATGGCTTAGAACTCACCCACGACTTCGCCACCGGCTCTGGAGCCCAGAGCACGCCAAATGCCAAGGTCGATGTTCTCGCTGATGGCTCGCACGGTTCCATCGGCTAGAAGGGCCTGAATCACGCCCGTGTGTCGGCTGGTAGGCGGATAAACACCATCGCAAGAGTCGCACCAACCGGTGTTCTCTGTACCGCTCGGCGAGTTCGGCGGCAGTACCATGTTGACCGCGGTGGCGTTAGTCATCCCGTCGGACCAACGTGATTCCGCGCTGACAAACGGCGCTGACCCCACATATCGCCGCGGGTTCGCGGCATCAATGTAGGTGTTAGTCCGAATCACATTCGGATTTGCACCTAATCCAGCAACGTTATACAGCATGTTACTAATCACTTCGGGACTGCCTGTATTCTTGCAGACTTCAGCCATGGCGATTGTATTGCTCGTACCGTCCGTGCAATCGCGAATTCCCTGGTTGCGGTTGATACCAAACAGACCGTTGAATTGATCTTGGTTGTTGATGTTTTGGACTGAACCACCGCTGAACTTATAGTTTGTCTTGCCACGGGCAGTCTGTTGCCCATCGATATCTGAAGGGCAAATCAGACCGGGTAGTTTGGCTTGCCATGGAATGTAATTGTCGTTCCATGGTACTGGGCCATTCGCAGGGAAGTTAATGGAATTGTAGACCTGCGGGGTTGTGATCGTGTTGTACAACGGAGCTTGGTCAAAGTAGGGAAGCAAGCCGATAAATCCCGAAATTCGTTGGTAGTTGGAGACGATATCTGATGCACCATCCGTTCCACCTTGGCGGTAACAAAACTTATTGAAGACATCGTGGTAATTGTGAAGTGCCAACCCCAGTTGCTTCAAATTATTCTTACACTGGGTACGACGAGCTGCTTCACGAGCTTGCTGCACAGCTGGAAGAAGCAACGCAATCAGGACCGCGATAATCGCGATCACGACCAGAAGTTCGATCAGGGTAAAACCCCGACTGGTGGCCAAACGGCCACGGCTAAACTCGCGACTCATGAGAAAACTCCTAAAACAAAAACAGACAAAATAACTTGACTCCGACGGGGAGTAAGTATCCAAAAGACGAGTCAAACCCAAATCAAAACGGCAAAGATCCGAGGGGATCATGCAGTGATGAGCAAGAAAGATATTGTGAATTGAAAAGCGACGAGAATGGCGAATCGAGTCGGCAAAGAAATTGCCTTCGGGAAACTACCTACATGAATCGGAAGTATAAATCGTCTCGGTTGATAATCAATAGAGATTTATTCGCCTCAGAACTTTTGATCTTACTTTGCTTCATGCCGCTCGGTTTTTGCTGAAGGCACATACCAGATCTGGTTGGCCGCCCCTTGAAATAGAAACTCAAGGAGTACTGAGAATCTTCGCTGAACAAGAATCGCAACAAAACAGATCGGACAGGATTTGATCGATTAGTTTTTCAGAACGAGATGGTGCGATCTCACTAGAGAATGTTTCAAAACCCGGTCGGTGGCACGTTTCACTCGGCAAATCACGGCCTCAACTTTTCCGCCAGAGGGTTTTAAAACCACTTCTAGGAGATTAGGAGCAAATTGTATGTTCCTGTTGCGTAAGCCTCTTCCCAAGCGAGGCTTACGATTAAGGCCGCTCGTAAAGTTGCGAGCCAGACTTTGGATCGCAGAGTGCAGCGTCCCTGGCTTTCGATCAGCTTCATGCCAAGACCGTTTCGCAGCAGACGGCCGCTGGCAGATGCCGGTACAAGCACCAGACTCTTGCAATTGATGAGCAACAACGTGTCGACACGTGTTGATACGAGTTTCGCGGCGATCCAATCCAACGGCCAATGATGCCAACGCTGTTGCCGCTAGAAGTTGACTTCAGTGTTCGACAGTTGAAACTGTTGGCCGACGAAGCCAGAGACGATGTTGACCGAGAAGCCTAACCGGTCGGTGATTTTGCGGACCGGCTGACCGGGGGTGGGGGTGGTGATGTTGACGGCCGACTTACCACTTAAATTGATCTGGGTGACGCCGAGCACATCAATGACGACGTCGTCACCTTCTTCGGTTTTGTAATCATTTTGCCAGTTAATCGGGGCTAATGAGTCAACAAGGCCCGCGACAAAATTCGCTTGGTCATCAATGGCTAACCACAACGGGTAATCGTTCGTATTAAAGTCGAACGTATCGTTCCCGGCGTCGCCGATGAGGATGTCGTTCCCTTTGCCGCCATTTAGATTGTCGTCCCCCTCGCGGCCATCGAGCTGATCGTTGCCGTTATAGCCGTAAAGTGTATCGTTACCTTCTTTGCCAATCAGGATATCGCCGCCATCGCCGCCATACATTTCGTTATCGAGCGAATTTCCGGTAAGAAAATTGGCTCCCTGCTGGGCACCGAAGATATTCTCGACATCATCGCCAGACCCAAGTAGCACCATCGCGCCGGGATCGTCGGTAGTTCCGATCGCTTGAATGATGGTACTTCCCAAGTCAAACGTAATGCCCGACGTGAAGGAAGAGAAGTTGATGACATCGGTGCCGGAGCCAGCGAAAACAACATCTTCACCGTTCTTCACAATTGCCGAACCATTAGTCCAGTCAACGCGGTCCCAATAGAACGCATCATTCCCTTCTCCGCCCCACAGGGTATCATTCCCTTCGCCGCCGTTGAGCGAATCGTTCCCTGCGCGACCGTCGATTTGGTCGTTGCCGCCGCGACCTTGTAAGAAGTCGTTACCATCGCCGCCAATGATGGTGTCGTTTCCAGCACCGCCCGTGACGACATCATCACCCGCACCGGCATCGATTTCAACGAGGATACTAGCGCTGACCGAGTCGGCGATCGTGACGCTATCGTTGCTGTCACCTAGACTGATTTGGACGTTGACGAGTTGGTCGGCTGGAGTGCTGAAGATCAAAAAACGCTCCGGCGGGAAATATGAAGTATAACCGGGACCCGAAGGGATCTCGCCTGGAATATAGTGGATAATCGTACTTGTTGACCAAGTTTCACGAATGCGAATGATCATCTGGTTGTCACGCACTTCAAACGTGAAGTTATCGCTGCCAGACGTACCGGTGATCGTCAGTCGATGGAGTGCCCGGTCGTATTCAGCCAGGAGGCCGGTGGCGGTGTCTTCAAGAATTTCGGGAGGCATCGGATCGTTCGAAACAACGATGCTACTGTCCTCAGCGCCATTGGTCGCCGAGAGAAGTGTGCGTGGCTCGAGTGTACCGGTGAATTGAATTTCGGCTGCAGGGAGGCCGTTGCCGCTACGGGCCAAGCCCCTGCGCGCTTTTTTACCCGAAGTGCCAGAAAAGAACTGAGTCCAGATGTTCGAAATCGGGTTGCCCATAATCGATTTACTCCGCGCAATTGGACTGATCTTGTCCAAAAAACAGGACTTAGCCTCGCTTCGGTAACGTTTTCGCCGGCTCCAGACAATACTCATGCCCGACCACCCCGGTACACCCGAATCAATCAGTCTTTTAGCCAGAATTTACCTGAATTTAAGGATCAACACTCCGGGACTAGTCGTCGACCGGCCACTTTTGCCGCCTGGGCCTGTCGTTCGCCGCTCACTTGTCCTCGCAGGATGCCTTGCTGATCCTCGTGTGTTTCTTTCAAGACTTCTGATCTTCTTTCCTCTGATTTGGTGCTTCGAACATGCGACTCCAACTCTCAAGCCGTCTAACTGTGCTGTTCGCGATTCTGGCGTGGACGATCCCCGCCAATCAGGTTTTAGCTGACAACCAACATTACCCCTCGCATGAAAATGTGATCGATGTGACCGCCGCTCCTTATTTGCTGAAACCTGATGGAGTGACCGATGTTACCGATGGCCTCCAGCGGGCACTTGATGATCATGTGGGGAGGAGTCATGTGCTCTACTTTCCCAAGGGAGTCTATTTGGTCAGCCGCACACTGAATTGGCAGAAGAAAGTTGGCCAGCGCGATAACTGGGGTTTCACGATGCTGCGGGGCGAAGATCGGGATGAAACCATTCTGCGGCTGAAGCCAGGAACCTTCGCCGACCCGAATGTATCAGGTGCCATCATGTGGTGCGGTGGTTTTGGTTCGGCTGACTGGTTTCACAATCACACCGAGAACCTGTCTTTTGATGTTGGTGACAACCATGCCGAGGCCTGTGGGCTGCAGTG
>JAIXVG010000273.1 GCA_027483145.1 Planctomyces sp. | reverse complement strand
ATCGCCAAGATGGTTGTTGCTGTTGTCCCCTGAAACGATACGAAGCAATCGAACGTGACGGTGCTCAGCGAAGGCGTGCGTCGCACTTGGACGCTCGGTGATTGAAATTGTGCTCTTGATCGGAACGGTCGCTGCTCTGATTAGCGAGGTGCCGCATTCGCCGCGCCATACTGCGCATGCGCCGATAAGCCCGGGGAATTCATAACGCCGGTTGTTGCCTGTGCAGAAACCACCGGTCCAGCAAGATATGCCGGTGGAACCACGGGCTGCGCATCGCAACGCGGGCGAACGCATTTCTGATTGATGCAGGAACCTTTAATGGCCCACCAGTCCAGAAGGCATCCCCCCCGAATCGATTGCCGCAGCGTAGCGCAAAATCTCGCGAGACCAGCCGTGAGCGGTTGCCGCCGGTTTCTAGAACCATCGCTGCAGCCAACAGTCCTGACTCAACCGCAGGGCGAATCCCCTCGCCACTCTGTGGATCAGCCAGACCCAACGCATCACCAATCAGAAGCAGCCCGGCTGGCAGTTGAAGGTCACCATAATCATGCCTTAACCGATAGGCATGACCGTGCATCTCCGGCGGAATCCCCTTTGGAATTCTTCCGACGCGCCGCAGGTCGTCAATAAACTTTTTGACGTGCCAAGCGAGTTGCTTGTCATGTTCGCGCCCCAGGCCAACGTTGATGTAGTCTCCTTTGCGCACGATCCAGCCATATCCGGCAAAGTCGTCGCAAAAGTAGAATTCGGGACATGCACCCACCACCGGAAACGACTCGCGAAACTCGACCGGGAACAGGAACTCAGCCTCCTGGGCCAGGACGACTGACTCTTCCACCAGTTCGTTCCGGGTTGCAAATTGCCGCGCGACCGGACAAAAGTGACCGCCTGCACCAATGAGAATGGGTGACGAGATCGCGTCATTCACAATCCAGCTGCCCCCTTCCTCGCGGATCGATCTGATGGGGGTTCCCAGTTTGAGTCGGGCCCCGGACCGTCGCAACAGATAGTCGTCAAACTCGCAACGCCGAATACCATAACTGACTGGCTCCTGGTACTCGGTGAGAATTGCTTGTCCACCCAACATTCCCGCCAAAAAAGCGGTAAACGGCTGGAACACTCGGCCAACGGCATAATCGTCGACATGCATCTCCAGTGATTGCAGAATTGGCGGGGTGATCCAACCCGCACAGACCTTGTCTCGAGGGAACTCAGAGCGATCGAGCACAACAACATCTGCCCCCCGTTGCGATAGCGTCCATGCGCACGAAGAGCCTGCTGGCCCGCCGCCGACAATTAAGACATCACATTGTTCCATCTGGGGTTCCTGCTAAAGATGCCTCTGACCGGGATGACTGTTGCCATGTCTCTTGATTGACCGGGTTCGATTCCAGCACAGGAAATAGTTGAGAATCATGGTCGTACTGATCCACTCGCTGGCGAATCATCGGTACTGAGTTGTCATTGGCACGGGCAAACTGAATCTGAAATAGCTGAAGATACCCACTGTCGAAGGCGGCGATCGATGCTGCCAAATAGCACCGCCACATACGGACGAATGGCGGGTCGTACATCCGAATGATCTCGGGCACATGGTGTTCGAATCGCCGCTTCCATTCTCGAAGCGTCAGCGTGTAGTGGCACCGCAGATTCTCAACATCCAAAACTGACAACCCGGACGGTTCAAAGATGTCCATCATTTGACGAAGGCTGGGGGGCTCGGCTCCAGGGAAGATATACTTTGTATTCCAATGATCGAGCGGACGAGCCACATTTCGACCAATCGAATGAATAAGCCCGCGTCCACGGTCTTTGAGAAGCCGGTCAACAACCCGGCCCAGCTCCCGATAATGTCGGACCCCGACGTGCTCCAGCATCCCGACTGAAACGAAGACATCACATGACCCAGTCATGTCGCGATAGTCCGCTTGAATAAACTCGACTTGATTGTCTAGCCCCTCGGCCTTAGCACGCTGCCGCGCGAACGATAATTGCTCTGGCGAGAGGTTATAGGCCCGCACTGACACGCCATAGTTGCGTGCCATATGCAACGACAATGCACCCCAGCCACAGCCCGCTTCGACAACCGTTTCCCCCTGACGCAGTCGCAGCTTCCGGCAGATATGCTCCAGCTTGGCCACTTGGGCCTCGTCGAGTGTCAGGTCTGGCTGCTCGTAGTAAGCACACGTATAAACGAGCTGACGATCCAGCCACAATCGATAGAAGTCGTTCCCCAGGTCGTAATGATGAGTGACATTCTTCGGCGAGTCATGTTTTGACTGTCCGTGACGCCGAAAGAGTCGTTCACAGAGCGACGGACGCCAGGCGCGCTTTCTCTCCTGCCTTGCCTGTGTGGCCATCAGGGCTGTCATCACGTCGGTCAGGTCACCCTCGATTGTTATGCGGCCGTCGGTATACCCAACTCCTAGTGCAAGTTCTGCGTCCCACCAGAGCGAAAACAGCAAGCTGGGGTCGGCGATGTGCACGCGGCCAACGGCCGCAAAGGAAACATCGCCCAACTCGGTTCCATCCCATAGGGTAATGGTGATCGGCGGGTGTCCTGCATGTCGCCATGCGGTTGACACTAAGTATCGTTCTAACGGCGACGCAGCACGGAGAGCCATGGAAGGTCCTTATACAAGTCAATGAAAGCTCTCAAGCCCCGACGACGAACCCCTGCCCCCGGTTGAAAACGCCTTGCATCAGGAAAGGCTGGTAAAGCAATGGAGAATTCCCACACGCTCCCGCCAGCCGCGCAACGAAAAAAGCCGATGGGATGAAATACCGTTTGGTATTTCATCCCATCGGCTTACTACCCAATTCGTGCTCTGGCAAAAAGCCAGCTTACGCGTTGTCTAGTCTTCCAGTGGTTGTCGCGGGTAAACCTCAGGTGTTTGCACCGCGACTCCTATGAGTATATCACGTGCAAGCCGGAACGCAATCAGTTCTGTTTGTTGACTTGGTGGCCGACGCAGTGTTCGCCGTCGCGAAATCCACACGAGATACGCCGGAGCTTACGGTCCGATGGCTTTCCTTCACGGAAAGTAAGTGGTTTCAAACGCCCAACGCCGAACTCTCGTCGCTGTGTTGGCGCATGCTCAAGCCCCGCGAAGGCTTCGAGCATATCGTTCACTTTGTCCATCGTCTTTGTTGTCGTCGTTCGTAGGATTGCGTGCCGAGTCACAATTCATAACGAACTCGTTGTCCGGCTGCGCGACTGCCAAATTGCTTTGCCCACGTCCATAAATCTGAATACGCTTCACAACCCCGACATGGCGACTCGTCAACGGCTGATCCAGAGCCAATGGCATGCGATCAAGAAAAGCCTGAACTCGATGCAGGGCTCTGCGGGCCTGTCGTCTCTTCAGATAGACCGACTCGTCTTCGCCGTGTGGTTGGAACTCTCCGCGACACACGAATCCGCATAGCGACTCGGCATCACGCCCGACCGAAGGACGCTTGGGCTTCATATTCCCAGGAGATCAACTTCAGACAATCGCGTTTGGCCGCCAACCCCACTAACGGGTGCCAGCTCGCCCTGCCAAGCATCACGAATCCGAATGCAGCAGCATCCCCTCGATCGTTAATCCCGGCCCAAACCCCAAAGCCACAACCGGGCCGTGAATCGGCTGTTGTTTCAATTGGTTCAGCAGGAACAGGACCGTCGCCGACGACATATTGCCGTATCGGGCGAGAATTTCCCGCGATGGGGCCACGGCTTTGTTCGCCAGCGATAAGGCCGTGACGCACGCATCAAGAATTCGGGGGCCACCGGGGTGTACGGCCCAGCCACGAATAGCCTCAATCGTTAGCCCCTCTTTCGCCAGGAATGTCCGCATCCACGCGTTCAAATTCTGCTCGATGAGCGCTGGCACCTTTTGCGAAAGCCGCATCTCGAACCCATGATCACCAATCTGCCAGCTCATCGCATTCAGCGTTTGTGGCAGCACGTGTGAACCACTGCGGATCATCTGATACTTTGTATGCATCGGAATCTGGTCCGGAGCAGCGCCGCGGCAGATGGCGGCACCCGATCCATCAGCGAACAGAGCGTTCGCGATGACTTTGTCAGTCGCCCAGCCGTAGTGGTGGTGCAGGCTGCACAGCTCGACCGAACAGACCAGCACAACCGCAGCTGGATCCGCATCGACATAAGCTTTCGCCACGCGAAGCGCGTTAAACGCACCGTGGCAGCCCATGAATCCTACGTGCGTTCGAGAAGTGTCGGGCGAGAGTCCCAGCGTTTGAATCAGTCCAATATCAAACCCAGGTGCTTGAAAACCGCTACAGGAAACGGTCACCAAGTGGGTGATGTCCAAGACATCGATATCGGCCTGCTCAATTGCACGCTCGGAAGATTGCAACGCCAATGTCAATGCGTGCTTTTCAAACTTCTCCATTCGGTCCCGTGTGGTGGGTCCGTAGTCGTCGCTGTCACTGCGCGGCCGGAAGAACAGCGACGTCGCAACCTCCATTTCAGCGGCTTCACGCAAGAGTACAGTCCCGCGCGCCTCGACGCCTGCTCCTTGATAAAGCAGCTCCATCACCCGTCGTTGCTCGTCCGTTTCGCAGCACAATTGCTGAGTCGCGTCGTAGGCGGCAGTTTGTGTAATGCTGACTTCGGGAACGGCAGTTCCTAAACCCGTGATGATCATGGTCATGCCAACTCTCCCTCATTGTTTTAGTGTTGATACTGATTCGGCAATGTGCGAATCGTTTCGAAGCGGAGACCAAGTCATGGCCGCAACTACACGTAACCGCCGAGCGATGTCTCGCTAAACGGAAATTCAGGGAGCCAGCACTGGCGCACGACCTTCGCCGTTGCGTTTCGGACGACTATGGTAACAGAAATGTGAAGCGTTCTGGCTCATTCCTCCGAATCGATGCAATTCTCTCCATATCACAATGGCGATTGATCGTTGTTCATGGAATTTGCCAGTTAAACACGTCAGGTGGATTTGCCGGGTTGGTTCGGTTGGGGCCTTCGGAGGTGGTTCGGCATAACAGAAATGGCAACCGCCCCTCTCTCGTAGTTCCCGACCCAAGAGGATTCAAGCTGGACTAACTAGAGTCGATACCTACGGTGTTGCCATGCCGTTCGGTTGAAGATCGCGGTCCAATCCTTCGCCGAAACAAGCCGCGATCATCGCTTCCTGCGTCCGGGCGCTGGCGATAAATGCCCTCCCTTGCTTGACGACCGCTGCTCGAAGCGGCAATGCCTTGAGTTCGTCTGGGCCCGCCGCCTCCGTCTCATCAACGAGTTGTTTGAGACTGCGTTGGAAGTTCGGAAAATCAACGCTTTCGATTTGTCGATCGGTTTCTTGCAGCCGTTCCACCCGAGTCGCCAACTTGGTAGCGTCGCACGCGACGGAAGCATATAAGGCAGAATGTCTATGAGAGACATCGTCACGCAGCAGCGCGCCCGTATACTCTGCGGCTTTGTGGATTGTCGTCACCCAATCGGCGAGTTGACCTTCGTTCACGGCCGCAGCAAGTGCGCCGTCAAACTCGACGAGCGCCTTCGAATAGCGATCGCTCCCCGCCCCGGCTGTCACTGCCTTCGACGCATCTGATTCACACTCGGCCGCATTTTGACTTTGTTCGACAACCGCGATGGCAAACTTGGCGAGTTCAGGGCTACCCACCAGGTCGAGTAGTTTCGCCGCCTGCATTTGGACCTGATCCGCGACATGCTCGTGGGCGCTCCACTCAGAGGTAGCTGCGTCGTGCTTTGCATCGGTTGTAAGAGCCGGATCCGGGTCAAATTGGAGCATCAGGCACACTTCCTGTTCAAGAGAAAAATGCTTCGGTGAGGCGGGAATATCGCGCAGTCAGTTGCGAAAGCCTCAATCTTTCACGGTAGACGGCGCAGGCACAGTCCGCTGATCGTCGCGGGTGCCAACTCGACGATCGCCCTGCGGCGGAGACGCGGAAGTTCTCCGTCCACGTTGCGACCCCGATCGAGTGGAGCGATCAACAGCAACAATCACTGCATATCGCACAGGAATACCGCAACCGTTATTCACTTCTGAAAGGCCATCAGCAATTGAAGGCTCAGATTGTGTTTAGCGCATCAGTTCGTTTCTCGCTAAACCGGGGTTCGACCCTGGATCACTCTGATCAAAACCACGGCGATTGCGATGATCAGCAACAGGTGAATAAACCCCCCAAGTGTGGTTGCCGTGACCACTCCCAGTATCCAAAGAATCATCAGCATTACGAAAATGGTCCACAACATTGCAAATGTCCTTTAGAAAAATCGGTTCAAATCCATCCTGCATATCGGGTCACGAGGTCAATTCGGTCACAGCATCAATGCTGCCACGCATTCCGCCGTAGACAAAGGTCTTGACCATGTCTTTCGCGTAAAAGTCATTGGGAAACCCGAGTTCGATAGAACTCGCGTCGTCAAGCCGCGCGATCTGCTTTCCATCGAGATGGACATCAACGCACACCATGTTGTCCTTGAGTTGTTCCGGCTTGCGGGCACCGATAATTGGAATCACGGGGACATTGCGGTGCCGTAGCCACGCCAGTGCAATCTGCGCCTGGCTATACCCGAGTTCTTTAGCCGTTGCTTTCAACACCGGGAGAATTCGCTCAACTTTGTCTGGGTCGGGCATATTCTGTTTGGTTCCGCCGGTACTGAAGCGTCCGTTCTTCGCCTCCTTGTCATCCTTGTACTTGCCCGTCAGAACACCCCCCGCCAGCGGAGACCACGCCGTTACCGTCAGTCCAAAGGCGGAAGCCATCGGGACTAATTCTCGCTCGACCGTGCGTTCCAGCAGGCTGTACTCAATCTGCAGTCCGACGAACGACGACCAACCGCGGAGCGTAGCCAGAGTGTTGGCCTGCGCAACCCACCACGCCGGAGCATCCGAGATTCCGCAGTAGAGGATTTTCCCTTGTCGAATCAGGTCGTCGAAGCCGCGCATCACCTCCTCGACTGGCGTCATCTGATCCCAGATGTGCATCCAGTAGAGGTCGATGTAGTCGGTGCGAAGGCGCTTCAAACTAGCCTCAACGGCCCGCATCATTGTTTTTCGCTGGTTGCCACCGGCGTTAGCATTGTTCCCCGGAGCGGAATTCGTGTACTTCGTGGCGAGGACCACCTCGTCACGGTGGCCCTCAAGAAACTCGCCAAGAAACGTCTCGCTCGTCCCGTTTGTGTACAAGTTGGCCGTGTCGACAAAATTACCACCCGCCTCGCGGAATGCGTCATAGACTTTTCGGCTCCCTGCCTTATCGGAACCCCAGCCCCAATCCTCGCCGAACGTCATTGTTCCCAGGCACAACTCCGACACGCGAAGCCCACTACGGCCAAGAAGTTTGTATCTCATTCATTAAATCCAAGAACGGAAAGTTGACAAAACATTGCTGGCCAGCGGGCTATCAGCTCGCAACGGCACTTCAAACGGGCGCTGTCTTAAGCCGCTCTGCGCAGGCAAAAAACTGTCGCCTTAGCATCCCTGCTACCGACGAATTCGGCGATCCGGCACCAACAGAACTTGGCCCGAAAGAGAACCGGCACCGTTCCGCATCTAGCTTCAGAAACTCAACCTTGATCAACCCGGGATATATCAAGTCTGGTTGTCAACCAGTCGCAGGACTGTTCGATTGCAGTCTTCTTCACAAAGCATAGCGCTCCAAATGGCAACAGTTGTGCCACGTGGACAAAAGCCGTTTCACAACGGGTCTCTGGTCAGGTTAGGGTTGTGTGCTCGCGGTCCGGGCAACACCAAAAAAGAAAGCCGACGCAACAAAAGCCCCGGGGGGTTTTCTTTGCGTCGGCTCACTGTGTAACTCACCTATCGGTTGCTGCCGATCTGTGATTTATCCGGTTTTCCGCTCGTGATGGGTCGATCGCTTGAAGATCGCGACGTTCCCATCTAAAGCAAGCTTAGACAGTTTTGGCAGAAAAGCAACCAGACTGCCAAGCTTAATTCACAACGGTGACCGTCTCGCGACGGAAAGATCGAAGTCGCAAAGTGCCATTCGCTGTTCTCGAAAACACGCTGAAGTTATGCCTCAGCCGAAGTGAGCCGGCGGCGTTAACGTCGACTTAAGCCCCTCTTCCAGGAACAACTCGAACGAGTACTCACATCTGGCAAACAAACGTCGCGCACTCAGCCTCAGTCGTCAATATGCCAAGTTCGCTGGCTAGTCGGCTATGTTTGGTAAGCCCAATTCGATCGATGGGACCCATAGTTACCAGTATGACGTCTTTGGTCGGAGGGGGGCGGGGCGCTGACTCAAAGGCTCTTGGGATTGAAACCCGTATTTGTCAGGGACCTCCGCTATGGTGCGCCCCTGCCACCCAAGGTTTATTTTGCCCAACTAAAGGCAATAGCCCTGCTGAAGCGGTTTGTGGCTGTGATTTAGCCGGCTTGAGGACCTTGACGGACGGTGGCCTGACGGTTGCAACTGTTTGGCAAAATCTGCTCAGGATTGATTGTTTATAAATTCTGTTTCGACCGAGTTGCCGCAGGGTAGCCCGGACGGTACTTTGCGCGTCTGGGTTGCAGGGCAAAAAGAAGCCTGAAGAATAGCAGAGCAATTTAGAGACTCGTCTCATGAGCCTGCTGTGCCGAGTTGATGCCGCCCTGTCTGGTCACTTCATCGCATTCTTTTGCCGCTGCCGTCATCGACTTCTTGACCTCGATCGACCCGATTGTAGCCCAACTCAAGCACAGTCGGCCCAGAGTCTTCAACAAGAACTCCAGAAGTTCGATGCCCACGTAAACAAGTCACTGCCGGGGGAGTAGGACTCGGGCAGAGAGACATGTTACTGAAGTCCTTGTTGTTCCCGCGTCACCTAAACTCTTAAAGCAGCGTTTGGCACAAACCGGCTCCGTGATCATCAGTCTCGCGAGCGACAGCTTTCGTGTTGAGTTCCCCAAAAGCATTGTGGAACGTCACGTGCCCGATCATAATCGACCGATTGCCGCTGACGTGTCGCCAGTTTTTTGTCGGCAACCGTGAACCCAAGATTCAAACCGGATGATGATAATGCGTGGACTCGTTTCGTGGGCGGTCGTGGTCGCCGCGACCTGGATTTGCGTCACCTTTTCGCGGGCGGCCGTCGCCGAACCGCCGTTGCAACTCCGCAAAGGGGATCGCATCAGCGTTATAGGCAACACGCTCGCTGACCGCATGCAGCACTCCGGCTGGCTTGAGACCTATCTGCAGGCGGCTAATCCCCAATTAGAATTGACCGTCCGCGACCTCGGCTTCTCGGGCGACGAATTGAAGAACCGGCCCCGCGAAGAAAACTTCGGCTCTGCGGACGAATGGCTGACAAAGGTCAAGACCAGCGTCGTGTTTAGCTTCTTTGGCTACAACGAATCGCTCAAAGGGGAAGCGGGAATTGACAACTTCCGCAAGGATTGTGCCGAGACGATCGACGCGATGAAGGCGCAGAAGTATGACGGCGAAGCCCCCCCGCGCCTTGTACTCTTCTCCCCGATCGCTCACGAAGATCTTCACAGCCCGCACTTACCGGATGGCTCAGCGAACAATGTGAACCTCGAACGCTACACGCAATCGATGGAGGACATCTGTCGGTCGAAGGGGGTGGTCTTCGTCGATCTCTTCCATCCAACGAAGAAACTTTACGCCGAGGCCAAGACCCCGTTGACACTCAATGGGATCCATCTGCTTGAGCACGGCGATCGGGCGGTCGCCGAAGTAATCGCGAAGCAATTGTTCGGTATCGAAAAGTTGGCGAAGGATGAGAAGGAGATCGAACGGTTACGGCATTCGGTGCTCGACAAGAACTACCACTGGTTCAGCCGGTACCGTGTGATTGACGGCTACAATGTCTTCGGCGGACGGTCGAAGCTGGCGTGGTTCGGACAATCGAACGCAGACGTCATGATGCGCGAGATGGAGATTCTGGACGTCATGACGGCAAACCGCGACAAAAAAATCTGGGCTGTCGCCAAGGGAGGCGATCTGAAGGTCGTTGATGACAACCTGCCACCAGAGTTGGAGGTGAAGACAAACATCCCCGGCAAGCTCGAAGGGGGCAAGCACCTCTATCTCGGCGGTAAGGAGGCGATCGATAAAATGAAGATCGCCGAAGGGATGCAGGTCAATCTGTTCGCCTCTGAAGAAATGTTTCCCGAGCTCGTCAACCCGGTACAGATGGCGGTCGACACTGACGGTCATCTGTACGCGTCGGTCTGGCCGTCCTATCCGCACTGGAATCCGACCGAACCGCGGCGCGACCGAATCATCAGTTTGCCTGACGACGACGGCGACGGAGTAGCCGACCGCTGCGTGATCTTCGCGGACGAACTGAACAGTGTAACCGGTTTTGAATTCTGGGGCGGCGGCATGCTCGTCGCCGCGCTGCCGGAGATCTGGTTCCTTAAGGATACTGACGGTGACGGCAAAGCCGACGTCAAAATTCGCATGCTGCAAGGTCTCTGTAGCGCCGACTCGCACCATTCAGCCAATGCTATGCTGATCGGTCCGGACGGTTGGCTGTACTGGTCGCGCGGTATCTTCAACGTGGCAACAATGGAGACGCCGACGAAGACGGTCCGCTCGGATTCCAGCGGTGTGCACCGATTCAATCCGCGGACATTCGAGATGGAATTCCACTTTCCGATCGGCCCGAATCCACACGGTGACGTGTTCGATCAATGGGGCTACCAGTTCGCCAACGACGGAACCGGTGGTTCGGGCTCATACGTCAACATCGGCCATGGGATCGGCAACAAACTATGGTTCAAGACGCGGGTCCGCCCGGTCGCTGCTACCGGTATCCTGTCCAGCAGCCAATTTCCGGAGAAGAATCAAGGGAATTTTTTAATTTGCAACTGCATTGGATTCCTGGGAGTTTTGCAACACGAGGTGAAATATAACGGTGCCGAAATCACCGCGAACGAGATAGAGCCAATCCTGGTGTCATCCGATCCGAACTTCCGCCCGAGCGACGTCGAGATCGGCGCGGACGGGGCGTTGTATGTCGCAGACTGGCACAACGCGATCATCGGCCATATGCAGCACAATATGCGAGACCCGAACCGCGACCACTCACATGGCCGGATTTACCGCGTCACCGCCAAGGACCGCCCGCTGGTCAAACCGGTCCGCCTCAAGGGCAAGCCAATCCCCGAAGTGCTGCAAGCGTTCCGCGCCAAAGAGAACGCCACGCGGTACCGAGGCAGGTTGGAACTGAGTGGCCGCGACACCAAAGACGTCTTCGCAGCGCTGAATATGTGGACATCGACCTTGAATCCGGCCCATCCGGACGACGCACAAGCGTTGCTCGAGGCATTGTGGGTCCACGAAGAACATCGCGTTCCGAATTTTGAACTAGTCAAAAAGGTCTTGGCGTCGGCCGAGCCGCGAGTGCGGGCGGCGGCGATCCGGACCCTCGGACATTGGGCTGACAATGTGACAAATTGGGAGCCGACGTTGCTTGCTGCGGCTCGGGACCAATCGGCGCTGGTGCGGGCAGAGGCGATAAAAGCGGCCGTAAACTTCAAGGGAGTGACTGCGGCTGAAGTCGTCTTTGAGGCATCGAACCATCCGACCGACCCAGAGCTTGATACGGTTCTGAACTACGCAAAGGAAAAGATTCCGCTCGACGAGATGATCGTCGAGGCAGTCAATACTGGAAAACCACTTTCGGCTGCTGCGCGGGATTACGCACTGCGAAACGCCAGCCCGGCAGATTTGCTCAAACTCGAAAAGAGCGCCGCAGTCTACGAAGAGATTCTTGGCCGTCGAAATGTCCCAGCCGGTCCGTTGCGCGAGGCGCTCATCGGTTTGGCGGGCCTTCGCAATACCGATGCGGTCACGCTGCTGCTGCAGATGATCGAAACGCGAGACCAATACGGTGAAACGAGCAACCTGCCAGCGCTCGGACAACTGCTGTCTGAGCAACCGGCTGTCGAATTGAAGAACATCCGCGATCGGATCGAGAACTTGGCAACGAATGGGAAGTCCGGAGTAACGCGGCAACTCGGTTATGTCGCGTGGATCGTGACCGACGGTTCCGCCGACGCTGCGTTGTTGGCGGCGTCGACGAGCAAGCCGTCTTTGCGTGATTTCCTCGCCGCCATTCCGAGCGTCCCGAACACCACGTTACGGGGGGGCCTGTTCGACGCGGTTCGCTCGCTCATGTTCGAGTTGCCGCCGAATCTGCCAGCAGAACCGGGCAGGGGCGGAGTGTTGCAGAATGGCATTCTCGTCGAAGTCTTCGAGCCCGGGCCGACCAACGCGGTCATCGCGTCGTTCGTCGAAGTCAAACCGAAAGCGAGCGACGTTGTGCCGGAAATCTCCCTCAACGTGCCGCAACGAAGCAAGACCGACCGGTTCGCCCTGCGGTTTACCGGGATGATCCAGATCCCTACGAATGGAAAGTACACGTTCTTCACCACGTCCGACGATGGCTCACGGCTTTATATTGATGACAAACAGGTCGTCGATAACGACGGCGCACACGGCATGTCCGAGAGACAGGGCTCGGTTGAGTTGTCGGCTGGAAGCCATTCTCTCATCGTGACTTACTTCAACGGCGGCGGTGGCGAAGGTCTCGAAGTCCATTGGGCGGGCCCTGGCATCCCTAAGGAGAAACTCCCCGCCCACCGGTTGACGCTCAGCGGTGGCGAAGAGACGATTCACGATCTTGCTATCCGCTGCCTGGTGTTCATCCCAGGCCATGATTCCGAGAAATTCCGCGACCTCGCGACGCTGATTAAGGCAGACCGCCATCGCGCCTCGGCAATCAGCGTGTTGAAGACGATCCCTGACAAGGAATGGTTGTCAAAGGAGTTGCCCGGCTTGGTCGACAACATCGTCGGCTACCTGAGCGCAATCCCTGCTGCATTTCGGACTGGCGGTCCGGCGACCGAGGCGGTCTCGCTCGCGCGGTCCTTCGCCGCCAAGCTGCCAGCCGATCAAGCCAAGTCGGTCGAGGACCGGTTACTAAATCTCGACGTCCCGGTGATCGCTGTGGGCACGGTCGCCGAGCGGATGATTTACGACAAAGAGACAATCATCGTGCAGGCCGGGAAGCCAGTCGAGTTCCGATTCGCTAACACCGACAACATGCCGCACAACTTCGCCATTGTGTTACCAGGAGTGCTCGAAGAAGTCGGACAACTTGCCGACGCGACTGCTCGCGACGCTGACGCGAAGGATCGGCAGTACGTCCCTAAGTCGACCAAGATTCTGCTTGCCAGCAAACTATTGGCACCGGGCGAATCGCAGGCGCTAGCATTCGAGGTGCCGAAGGAGCCGGGCGTATATCCCTACGTTTGCACATATCCGGGGCATTGGCGGCGAATGTTCGGGGCGCTGCATGTCGTTGCCGACTTGGATCTTTATCAACGGAATCCCGAGTTGTATCTCGCGGCCCATCCGTCCGTGTTTTTGGACGAGCTGCTGAAAACCACGGGTCGCAACACGGAGTGGAAGTACGAAGATCTCGTCGACGCTGTCAAGACCTTGCCGCACGGCCGTTCATTCGAAGTCGGCAAAAACCTGTTCAAGGTTGCAAACTGCGTTGCCTGTCACAAGCTCAATAACGAAGGCCGCGAACTCGGGCCAGACCTGACGAAGATCGAATCGGCCAAACATTCGACCGAGAACCTGCTCCGGTCGATCGTCGACCCGTCCATAGAAATCGCCGAAAAGTACCGCTCGCATTCATTCCAACTCGCCAGTGGCAAGGTGGTTACCGGCATGATCGTCACAGAGGACGCTACGACAGTCAAAGTCCTGTCAGACCCGCTGGCCAAAGGGGAACCGGCCGTGTTGTTGAAGTCGGACATTGAGGAGCGTTTGATTTCTACGACATCAGTCATGCCGAAAGGGCTGCTCAACAAGCTGACTCGCGAAGAGATTCTCGACTTGCTGGCGTACCTTTACGCCAAGGGAGACAAAGAGCATGCCTTGTTCCATGGAGAGCATCACCACTGAGTCTTCGCGGCACCACCCGCCGACGAGTAAGGTTTCGACCAGGCCGCACTAGCTCCCCACAGCAAGCGATCCGATTAGGACAGGCTCCCGCCTACCTTTCTGATGTAGGAGCACGGCGGTATGCCTCCGTGTTGTCGTGCCGATGTGCTTGGCGGAAAGATTTTCTTCATCGTCCTCGTCGACTTTTTCATTTCGAGGGGAGCGGGCGGGATGGCATGCTTCTCCTTGGACAAACATGGTTTTGGGGCATGCTGCGAGCATCGTAGTGAATAGCATTTCTTGCGTTCAGCATGCTTGCCATGGGCTGTCAGCATGGCACCAAGCTGCCCCTCACAGCAGTCTGACACAGGATACGGGCAGCGATCAGTACAACTACGACTTTGACAACAACCTGTCCCAAACGGTTGT
>JAIXVG010000366.1 GCA_027483145.1 Planctomyces sp. | reverse complement strand
TGAAGTAAACGAACGACAGGAATCTGCTACCACAGCCGTTCGTTTTGGGCAACGTCTACCTACAGTCCTTCTGGTGGAAGACAACCAACTGCAGCGGCAGATGATTGTTCACGCACTGCGCGACCTTAGCGTCAACCTGTTACAGGTCGCTAGCGGAGGCGAAGCGATATCTGCCGCAATGAAAGATCATTCGATCGATCTGATGATTCTCGATTATGAGCTGCCAGATATCTCTGGCGCCGAAGTGATCGACACGCTGCTGAGTCACGACATCAAGTTGCCCTTCGTGGTCAGCACCGCTCGTGGCAGCGAACGGGTCGCTGTCGAGATGATGAAACGGGGCGCTTCAGACTACTTGATCAAAGACGAACGATTTCTAGGTGGCTTGCCGGCGATCGTCAAGCGCCTGCTGAAGCAGTTCAAAGTCGACGGCATTCTGGCAGAAGTCGAACGCGAGTTGCGCCGCTCCGAGCAGCGGATGCGGCAAATTATTGACACCAATGGCGATCCATTTGTCTCCCTGACCTTAGATGGCACCATTCTCGAGTGGAACAAGGCAGCTGAGCGAACATTCGGTCTCGAACGAGCTCAAGCTTTAGGCGCAAACATTCTCGACACAATCGTCCCGCCAGCCATGCAAGATCGCATTCGGACCGAGTTAAGCCAGTTTGCCGCTGAGCCACACACCTTTGCCGCGCGGTTGCCCGACGAGGTGGGTGCAATCGATGCCAATGGCCGAGTCTTTCCGGTCGAAGTCTCGCTCAATACTGTTGATTCCAGCGGCGAGTGGATCATCAATGCGTTCCTGCACGACATCTCGCGGCGCCGTGAGTTAGAGTCGCAACTGATCCAAGCCGAAAAAATGGCTTCATTGGGCCAGCTAGCCGCAGGTGTCGCCCATGAGATTAACAACCCCATTGCGTACGTTCGTAGTAATCTGGGAACCCTGAAATCATATACCCAGTCGCTGGCTAAGGTCATCCAGTCAGCAACTGAACTGGGAACCGCCATTGAAGCGGGAGACTTCTCTCAACTGAACGCCAAGTGGCAGGAAATGAAGACCGTTTCCGAAGCTGAAGGTCTTGCTTCGATTATCGATGACTTGCCCGAGCTGTTTTCCGACTCCGAAGAAGGGTTGGTACGGGTTAAAGAGATCGTCCAGAACCTGAAAAGCTTCGCCCGTCTCGATGAAGCCGAAGTCAAGGAAGCAGACATCAACGAATGCGTCGAAACCACCTTAAAAGTGGTCGCCAACGAAATCAAATACAAGTGTCAGGTATTTAAAGACCTGGCCCCTCTTCCAAGGCTTAAGTGCCGCCCCGGTCAACTGAATCAAGTCCTGATGAACCTGTTGATCAACGCAACACAGGCAGTTGCCGAACGTGGCGAAATTCACGTCCGTACCTGGTGTGACGAGTTGAATGTCTTTGTCAGCGTTCGCGATACCGGCTGCGGAATCCCTGCAGAACATGTCTCACAGCTTTTCACCCCGTTTTTTACCACAAAGCCCGTTGGCTCCGGAACGGGGCTTGGCTTATCGATTTCGTATGGAATCGTTCAAAAACATGGCGGCGACATCCAAGTCACTAGCCAATTAGGCATCGGCTCAACTTTCACCATCCGTCTACCTCGTCAAGGAGTTTCCAAGTGACCCGCCCGACAATTCTGTGCGTTGATGATGAAGCAAACGTTTTGAAGGCCCTGAAGCGCCTCCTGAGAAAAGAGCCGTACGAGATCATCACGGCTGGCTCTGGCGACGAAGCGCTCGAAATAATCAAGCATGTCACCCCCGAGGTTGTAATTTCCGATCAGCGCATGCCAGGCATGCAGGGAACCGAACTTCTGCAACAGGTTAAGCAACTACTGCCAGAAACGGTCCGAGTGGTCCTTTCTGGTTATGCCGATGCCAGTAGCATTTTGGAAGCAATCAATCTTGGTCACATATTCCGCTTTCTGACAAAGCCCTGGCAGGACGATCAGCTCAAAGAAGCCATTCACCAATGCGTCCAGCAACACGAAATCGGTATCCAGAATCGACGTCTGTTGGAGCAGGTCGCACTGCAAAACCAGCAGCTCAAGCGTTGGAACGAATCACTCGAAGTCGCAGTCCAGGCACGTACCTACTCACTTCAGTTAGCTCAGGATGTACTCGCCAAGTTGCCTTGGCCAATTCTCGGAATTGATGCAGATGGCCAGATCGCATTGATGAACGAGGCCGCCTGCGCCGTCGAGTCTCCATTTCAGCACTTAACACCCGGCACGGAAGTCGCCCACTCTCTTCCAGGCGACTGGAACGAAGCAATCACCAGATGCCTGACCTCACCAAATAGCGACGACGCTTGCCAGTCTATCGAAGCCGGTATCACTGTGAAGCGTCTGGGAGAAGGCAAGCACGTACGAGGTTGCCTCGTCGCATTCGATCCAGCCGCAATCGCCAGTATCTGCGACGTCTGAGATTTATGTCAGTGCTCGATCATCGACTCAGCCGGCTCTTCTGCCGGCAAGCCCATCAGAATGCACCACACTCAATAAAGAGAACCACTATGCCAGCATTATCCAATCGTAACTGCGAGCGCCGTATCAGAGACGCGGCCAGACAGCTTCAGCCCCTCACCCCCTGTGCCCGCGAACTAATGCGATTGGCCGAAGATCAATCGGCCACTATCGACCAGGCCTTAGCCGTCATTCAATCTGATGCCGTTCTAGCGACCCAGTTACTCAAAACGGCAAACTCTTCATTCTTCGGCCTCAGTCGCCGCATCTCGACCATTCGCGACGCGGCTGTCATGCTCGGCTTGCATGGTGTTCGTAACGTTGCGGTGGCAGCCAGTTTGCTCTGTGCCGCCGATCGCTGTCGGATACCCAATTGTCTCTTACAACCAAGACGCCTCAATCAGCATTTGCTCGGTGTGGCGATGGCTGCCCGCAGCCTCGCGATGTCGCATCAGCCAGACCTGGCCGACTCCGCCTTTCTGGCGGGCTTGTTACACGACCTCGGTCGACTCTTGATGCTGAAAGCCTTCCCGTCTGACTACAGCGACTTGCTGGACGCATGCCGGGACGACACAGTCCCTCTGCATTATCGAGAGAAAGCACTATTTGGTTTTGACCACGCGACTGTAATTGACTGGGTTGCCGCAGATTGGCGATTGCCTGCTGTGTTGACACAAACGATTTGCAGTCATCACATCTCGACGGCAGCAGATCACGATGAAATGAGCATGTTGCTGCAAGCCGGAAACGCCTTGGCTAAAATTGCCCGAGTCGGCGATAGCGGCAATCCTCACATTGACGCAACTGCTTTGATTCGGGTCATAAACAAAGGTTGCGCAATTGAACGAGTCAGTGCCCTCGCGGCAGGATTGCCAATGTTTGTGCACGACGTGGCAGCTCAATGGTTGATAGCCGAGCCAGTCCCCGAACTGAGGCCCAGCGCTCACGAAATCCTGAATAACCTGGAAGCAGCACTCGGTACGCAAGTTGCGGTTTATTCCGCTTGAAACACCGCAGCCCAAACACTACCCAAGCAAGAATCTGGTTAAGCGACTCCTGTACCATATCGGCATCAGCATGATGCATCGGTGTCGCCAACGACGAATCAGGGATTACCCCATGTCCAAGTTACGAGTCTTGTTTATCGATGATGAACCAAACGTTTTGAGGTCGATTCAGCGGCTGTTTCGGCTCGAAGCATTCCAAGTCGATATCGCCCATACGCCTCAAGAAGCGCTCGACTACGCCGCAGCTCACGAATGTGCCGTATTCGTCAGTGATCAACGCATGCCGTTGATGGAAGGGACCACTCTGCTGGGGCTCTTAAGAGAGCGCCGTCCCGATGCCATTCGCATGACGTTGACCGGATATGCCGACAAAGAAGCCGCAATCGAAGCCATCAATAGGGGCCACGTCGCCAAGTTCCTGACGAAGCCCTGGCAAGATGACGAACTTGTCACGGAAGTAAGGCTGGCCGTCGAACACTATAAAACAAAACAAGAGAACCAGCGGCTGCAGTTGCTCGCCCAGCAGCAAAACGAGGAACTGCTGGCCCTCAACAGCTCATTAGAAGCGCGAGTCGCCCAACGCACAGAGGACGTCACTCGCCTGAATCAGTCACTCAAAGCCTCGTTTCTCTCGTCCATTGCCCTGATGGCTCAACTCGGCGAACTTCATAGCCCCACCGTCGGCAGCCATTCACAACGCGTGGCTACCCTGGCAAAAGAAGTCGCGCTCGCACTGAAGCGCCCAGCCGACGAAGTAACCACAATCTACGCCGCGGCCCTTCTGCACGATATCGGCAAGGTCGGCCTCCCCGAAAGCCTTCTTCAGAAGAACCCGGCTTTACTGACCGAGGCCGAACGCGAACATCTTCGGCAACATCCCATATCCGGCGAAAGACTGGTTAGTCTCGTCCCTGCCTTAGCAACCGCAGCCTCACTCGTCCGCAGCCACCACGAACGCTGGAACGGAACGGGCTATCCCGATCGACTGACGCATGCCGCAATTCCGCTGGGTGCAAGAGTCATTGCTGTTGTCAATCACTACGACAACCTGCTGAACGACCGAACCCATTTCGAGAATGCAACCCGCCTCAAATCCCTCCAGGCCACCTCGAAGTTGGCCGGAACCTGGTTCGATCCAGACGTTGTTTCTGCCCTCAGCGAAGTGATTCGTCAGCAGGAGTCGCAAGACCAAGGTCCAACGACCGTCGAGATTCTCCTCAAAGATTTAAGGGCCGGGATGCAACTGGCTGCTCCCCTTCTAACCGTCCGCGGCGTGATGCTCCTCCCCGCCGATTCCGTACTCAGCGAAGGGATCATCGATCGAGTCCTCGCATTCCACCACAGCGACCCGGTCAACGGCTCCAT